>CALLXF010000091.1 GCA_938015805.1 uncultured Saprospiraceae bacterium
CCTGTTTTTCCTCCAAATTTTACTTGCAATTCGTTTTGTTTACTCGCTACAGCGTTTTGTAACATATCTACCATTACATAATTATAATCTGGTGATAATGCTCTATGACTGTCAGGAACTGCTGTATAAATATTCTTTCCATTTTTATCTTCTATCCGAGTTACGAAAGTAGGTTTTACAAAAACTCCATTATTAGCAAAAGTACTATAAGCACCTGTCATGTCCATCACAGATAGATCTGCAGCTCCGAGAGCAATAGAAGGTACATTAGGGATTTTAGATTTAGAAACACCCATGTTTTCTGCTAACTCTCTAACTAATCTAGGATTTTTTATTTCTTTTATCAACCAAGCAGATATCGTATTCTTAGATTTCTGTAAAGCTTCTTTTAAGGTTATTTCTTGATAAGAATATTTCTCATCCCAGTTTTCTGGACTCCATGATTTCATCAACCCAAAATCCGTATCCCCTGCTGGTATTGTATACCGTTGGTCTTTTACTTTCTGACAAGGCGACATTGCAAGTTGTGAGATGGCTGTAGCATATAAGAAAGGCTTAAAAGTCGATCCCACCTGTCTATCGTTCTGAATATGATCGTACTTAAAGTAGTTATGATCTACACCACCAACCCAAGCTTTTACAAATCCAGTCTGCGGTTCGATAGATAAAGATCCAAGCTGCATATGCATTCTATGATACTTTATACTGTCGATAGGTGTCATTGTCTTTACTATATACCCATTATCGTTGTAGGCAAAGACTTTCATTTTTACTTTTTTATTAAAATCCTTTTTGACGACAGTCTTGAACAATGCCCATCGCTTTCTCAATGTTTTCCAATACTTACTTTTAATAATCTCGGTATATGTCTTAGACATTTCTCGAGATATGATTTTATTTTTAACAAGCGAGGCTAAATGACCTTTTTTCTTTTCTGCTTTGAGCATACGTTTTATATCAGCATCTCTCAGCTTTACGTCATTTATATTTTTAGATATCTTCTGACTGATTTTAGTGAGATACTTTTTTCTTAATAATTTATATCGATCCGAACTGGTAATATGTGAATTTAGAGAACTACGTCTGAGCTGCTTTTGCTTTTCGTCCGCTTTGTAAGTCCAGGGATCTAATCCTTCCCATCTTTTAAAAAACTTTTCTTGTAATTTAGACATATGAGCTTCCATAGCCATCTCTGCATGTCTTTGCATCCGAGAATCTATAGAAGTATATATTTTAAGACCGTCACGATAGATACTATACTTACTCCCATCTTCCTTTATATACTTATCGTCTTTTAATAAATTATTTAACCATTTAGTCAGTTCCGCCCGGAAATACGGAGCCATGCCTGAATAGTTATCACGACGATTAAATTTAGAAGCATCTAACTCTAGAACCTTTAGTTCATCAAATTTTTCTCGGGTAATAAAATCATTCCGGAGCATCTGCCCAAGAACTACATTTCTTCTCCTCAGTGCTCTTTCTGGAAATCGCTTAGGATTAAAATAAGACGGGTTTTTAAGCATACCTATAATCATCGCAGCCTCATCCATATTTAGGTCTTTTTGGCTTTTGCCAAAATAAGTTTCTGCAGCTGCATTTACGCCATGAGCATTGTATAGGAAATCGACTTTATTTAAATACATCGCCATGATCTCCTTTTTAGTATATCTTTTTTCGAATCGCAAAGCGATCACCCATTCCTTGAGCTTTTGCCATACTCTAGTTACAAAATTAGAGGAGCGGTTTGTAAAAAATAATTTTGCTAATTGCTGCGTAATCGTACTGGCTCCACCTTTAGATCCTAAAAAAACTAAAGCTCTTATAGTACCTCTTACATCCACACCACTATGCTTAAAAAATCGCTCGTCCTCTGTTGCGACTAGTGCATCAACTAAGAAAGGGTTAAGGCTTTCAAAAGTTGTCCACGATCGATTTTGTACAAAATATCGGCCTAACTGTTCGTCATCAGCAGAATATACTACTGATGCGATATCATATTTTGGATTTTCTAATTCCTCTGTATTAGGTAATTTAGATACAGATACTAGTAAAAATAAAAACACAGCACACACTAAACCTAAGATGGTTAGTAACCAAGCCCATTTAATGAGATTAGAAAAAATAGAAGATTCTTTTCCCGCCCTTGAGTTCTTCTTTTTTCTGGTAGATTTATTCTTAGGTGTTTTTTTATTCGCCATAAAAATGATCGATATAATCGTTTGCAAAGGTATCACAGAAAGCTAACATATTATAAAAATGTTTAATGTATTTAACCTAGCTTTAAAATGTTATTTTATCGGTGCATAGAGAATTATTACCACTATACACTTTACGATTTTTCTAAAACATATTACACCTACAATTTATTGTTTAGATTGAGTGATCCACACTGAGATTTAGTTTCCGTCGATCATTATCGATTATCCGTATGCTATACTACATCCATGGGACATTACTTTTTTCTACCTTATATAGGAGATAGTCACTTACCTCCATAGCTTTTATAAGTGTTACGTAAGGAATCGTAATATTTCCAGAAGCTGTATGTATTTTTATACTTGCCAGATCGTGTCGTCTCTGGTAGTAAGATTGTTTTAGTTCTACAGCCTGTACTTTATAATCTCTGAGTATTATATTCTCGTCCCCAAAGGTTCCTCCTTTTAGGATAAGTAAATTTTGGCTCAAGCCAAATCGTATTTTATGAAATTTACGATATAGGGAAAAAGATAAAAACAAGATAAAAATTCCTATTCCAGTTGCTTGAATATTAAGTCCAAAATAATACATCAATGTAACCGTAGGAATAAAAATAATCGATAGGTACATCCATTGCCGATATAACATTTTTATATGGACTCCCTCACAAATAATCTCATCTGGATTTTTTCCAGGGATATAGTATTTTAAAATATCGCGTATCTGAAATTTATTTATACCGGGAATAGCAATAGATTTTTTACTATTAATAGCCACACTACCCGCTTGCTTTAAATTAAAATCAAAGATCCCAAATATCTTTTTTTGAAGCCAGTTATCTTTCCAGCTGATCATCTGTATTTTAGGATCTAGAGCAGAAAATTCCTGCCGCGTAACTAGTCCAGAAATTATTTTAAAACCATCTCCTCTTCTAAAAAAACTGAGGTTGTAATATTTAAATACAGTAAGTGCGAGGGAATATAAAAAGGATAAAATTAAAAATGCAACTGCAAAAAATAAAACCATGTAAACTCCAGATTTAAGCATTGCTGATTTCAGTTCCTTCTCTCCTAAGTCTAGATCATACAATTCTAGCTGTTCGAGCTCTGAACCGATCCAAAACATACCCGCCATAATCAGCCCTGCCGATCTTAGATGGTTATAGGTGATTCCTATTTTTAGTAAATCTAGATTAGATAAACGGGTGATCAATGTTTCCTGGACTTTAAGATCATTTATTATTTCTAGGCTTTGATCCTGAGTGATATTTACTTGTAGTTGTGCTTTACGCTTAAGGATAAAGTCTCTGATAGCCTCAGCTTTATCGAGTGCTATCGCATCGAGATCAAATTCCTTTTTTTGCGATCCAGCGGTATCTATCTTGAGACTGGTCACATTAAATATCCTGTGTACCAGATTCTCCTCAAAATTTACAGTCTGTACTCTTTCTAAAGGAATACTAATTTTCTGTTTCTTAAAAACACCTTTACTGACATGCAGCTCGTCATCTTTAATGTAGAAATAATATTTAAAAAAATTTAGAATAGCCATGACCATAGACAGCACGGATAAAATGATTATCATCGGCATCACATACTTACTCATATAACCACTCGAACCCTTACCTACTAAAAACACGATTAAAATTGGCCATAACTGTCTCACAAGTACTTTGTAAAACTTGTATATAATCATTAAAATAGCCACATATGATTGCCGCATCGGCTGCTCATAACTCAGCTCTATCTCACTCTTCCTCATCTACAGCAGCTTTATGAGTGATGTAAAATTTTAATTGTTCTGCTCTTTCAGGTGTTAAACCAGGAATAGATAAATCACTAGATGAGCCTCCGGCTGTAAACACTTTTAATTTTGCCAACCCAAAAATTCTTTCCACTGGATTTTGATTGACTTCGCTGTGCTGGATTCTATTAAAAGGGATAATAATTTTGCTTTGCCAGATCCATCCTTTCTTATAGGCAATATCTCTCTGCCGTAAAGCATAACCGATCCTTTTAAAGTTTTGGAACGAACTAACTAAACTTAAGGAAAAGATCAATGTAAAAACAGCCCCTAGTAAATGGGGCAGCCATATTATTTTTTCTTCGTCTATATTTATATATAGTGTTACTGTAATAATAGAAAAAATTACTCCCATTATCAGGGTGCCTATAATCATCACTTTTAAATATGATTTTTCAACAGGTTGGTACTGCAAATTTGTAATACTAGGTAGGGTTTCAAGCTGTTCCTGATCGTTAAAAAATTTCATAATTTAAATTACTTATTAATACCTTATAACCAATCAAACATTGTTTTAAAATATTAGTTCGACAGATGGATTATTATCGACATATGGCCTCTTTATAGCTACAAATTATGTTCTATGTACAATCCTTTTACAACTATTAAAACTATAAAATCTTTTTAGGGTTTCTACCCAATAATACTAACCACCATAAGCTTGTGTTTAGATCGAGTTAAATAGGAAAGAATAAATATCAGAGATAAGTTGATGACTTTCTGGGGTAAATCTTATCTTGACGTAAATATCTTATCGATGCCTAATTGTCTAAACTGTAATGATCCGTGGGAGAAGGGAGAGATTTACTGTTCGTCCTGTGGGCAAAAGACTAAAGTTCCTAATCTAAATCTGTGGACTTTGATTACAGATTTCTTTCAGAATATTTTTAATATAGAAGCGAAAATCTGGAAGACCTTAAAAGATATTTGGATACCGGCTAAAATAACTATGGCGTATTTACATGGTCAAAGGGTCACCTATTATAATCCAATTAGAATATTTTTAATTTCATTATTCGCTCTTTTTGGACTGATTCTATATATCAGTGGAAATGAGATCGACAAGGCAAATACATTTTCAGAGTCACAGAAAAAATTAGTTTGGGAGGAAGAAGTTGCCGTTCGTCTAGACACCATTTTTTCTGATAATGGAATAGATACCACTTTATCAAAAAAATTAAAAAAAGCTTTTCTTAAAGATAATATCAAAATTGAAATCACCGATTCCGATACTGTAATATCCTCTAGAGGAGACGTTATACAGTTTTCGGGATTTAACGGAAATGAAGAACTAAGTGCAAATGATATTTTTAAATTATCGGACTCAGAATTCTCAGAAAAATATAAGGATAAAACAAGGACGGAAAAATTATTTAGCCAGCAGATAAGGAAAATTTTTAACGATCCTAGTAATGGTATAAAGTATGCGATCGGAAATAGTGCGTGGGCATTAATAGCTCTTATAATTATGTTAGCAGTATTTTACAAACTGTTATACTTACGCCACGATTTTTTATTTGTAGAACATTTTTTATTTCATCTTAATGGTCATACTCGATTGTTATTAATCGGTATAATTTTTTGCCCTGTTATTATGTTTTCCGGCTTTCACCAATGGTATCTAGGGATCATTTACCTTATCGGAGGAATTTACTTGTTTACATCTACTAAAAAATTTTATAAACAAGGATGGATAAAAACATTCTTAAAAACACTTCTAGGACTCGCTGCCTACTTTTTTATAGCAACCTTGTGCATAACTGGAATAATGTTTATCTCTCTGCTCATTTTCTAAATCAGGATTAAACTTTATTATTGAAAAGCTGAAGATATATTATCTGCGATCTCATTTATGGGGCCATTCTGAGATAACTGATGCGTAGATGGATTTGCAAGAATATCATAAACACCGGTATTCCCATCAAACACCTTTTTTAAATCTATAATAATATTTAATTGCTCTGTCCCATCTCCTTCTATAGTAAAATTTCTAGGAAGATTTACGGACCGTAATGCTTCATCAGAGCCAATGTGTAAAGCTATATTAATATTGCCAATACCATCTCCGTCACTATCTAATTTTGCTTCCGTTTTTGAGAATATATAACTTTCCCAAGGAGACCAGTACTCCGAAGCTAAAGACAAATCGTTTTCACTACTGTAATCCGATGGTGTAGAAGCGTTCTGAGATTCCGGAACACCTACTTTAAAAGCTAGCTGAGTATAATCTCCTACCGCTACATCACGAATAATAAAATCAAAACCTTGCATTGCACCATCCATTGTGCTATGTGCATTAGTCGGGTTTATATAATATACATCACTCATTAATCCATTACCTAAGTCTATATCGGACATATAAAAACTAAATCTAGTAAAGTAAAAATCTTGACCATCTGGATAAACATAGTCATCAAACATCACTACAGGAGCTCCGTCATATTCTAATTTAAAATTGAGCTTAAGATCTCCCGTGTCACTAAGATCATCATTACTACATCCTAAAAATCCAAATAATACAACTAGTACCAGATATTTTGTAATTTTCATTTCTTCTTTATTTATATGATAATAACGAATAGAATTTTTATTTGTTGAGTAGTAAGTACAATAACCATGACGACCACAGTAAAACGATTACAGAAATACTAAATACCCACTGTCTACGATGTAGTTTTAGTAAGTCCACAAAAATCCATGATATCAATAGGACCATACTTACTATGATCAACTGTCCTAGCTCCACGCCTGAATTAAAAGCGAGCAAAGGCCACACTATACTTTCCTCCTTACCTAATATTGCTTTAAAATAAGTGGAAAACCCTAAACCATGAATCAGCCCAAATCCTAATGCAAGTATATACTGCCATCTAATAGAAACTCGATCAGTTTTCCAAGAGATAATATTAAAAACACATGTGAGCATGATCGTTATCGGAATTAATATTTCTACTACATCACTATTAACCCTTATTAAGTTTAGAGAGGCTAAAGCCAATGTTAGTGAGTGCCCAATCGTAAATGCAGTAACTAATATCAAAACCTTTTTCCAGTCACGCACTAAGTATAGAGAGGTAAGAGCAACTACAAAAAGTATGTGATCATACCCAGTAGAGTCTAAAATGTGCTCAAATCCCAATTGTAAATAACTTCCAAACATCTTAACATTTTCTAAAAAAAAGCAAATAAGATTTAACAAATGTAAAGCTTTACCATTCTAAATGGCTTATTTATAAACTGGATAAAAATGCAAAATACTCATCCCTTTATAAGATAACTTTTATTATTCTGCCCTCTAGACTTTTATAAACTATAAACCTTAAATCGCTTTTCGTAATTGACGAGGTGGATGGTAAGGTCATCAAATTGAAAAAAATTAAAAAGTATGAAAAATAATCTTCTATACCTTAATTTTTTTTTGGAACTACTATCTCATTGGGTTTAACCCAAATCCTAACAAAATAAAATCCTCGAAATAAAATTATCTTATTTTGGCTGTGTTGAATGCTTAAGTCTAAGAGAATAATTATAGTAATGAGCTATAGCTAGTAATATACCTCCAGAAGCTGGAAGTACTAACTGAGTATGATCATGTATCAATATCGTATATCCAATTATTACAAAACCCACTGACGCAATTACAATCGGAAGTATAGAGTGGTTATACATGCGATATGATTTTACTAACGCATATAAACCGATCACTAAACTAGCTATCAAAAACAGAACATCCATCACTACGTGATCAGCCCAGGAAATTGCTGAAAGAACACCACTGGATAAAACAACAGGTAATAACGCACAGTGGATCGCACAGATCAGGCCCACCCCGATCCCTAACATATCTGCCTTACGTAATAAGTATTGTTTCATAATTAAATGTAAATATAAGGAAATTCTATCGTGTTGCAACGGTGTTGCAATAAATTCATGGCTTTCTGCTACTATAAATAATAACAGTTAAAATTTACTGACATTGCTCGCATGTTCCGTTTAATACAATCGTGGTCTTAGTCACTAGATGTTTAGATGGCGACTTTATATAGGGCACTTCTACTTCTTCTACACAGAAGGTATCTCCACAATCGTTGCAATGGAAATGTACATGATCGTCATGATGATGATCCTCATCACAGTTATCTATACATCGAGCATATTTAGCTACTCCAGAACCATCCTCTATCTTATGGATGAGTCCTTTCTCCTCAAAAGCCTTTAATGTCCGATAGAGCGTTATCCGATCGATATAATCAAAAGCCAGTTCTATATCACGATGGGTGATAGCCTTAGGAGCATCAATAAAAAGCTCCAAAATCTTTTCTCTAACATTAGTAGCTCTTAGCTCTCTGGATTTTAATATTCTGGCAACTTTTGATGACATATCTATAGCTATAACTCTAAGATAAACGTAATGTTTTCAATAGTTCAAAGAATATTAAGTAATAAACTAAGAGGATCAAAAGTATTTAATTATCCCTCATTACAAAAATGGCTTAATCCTCATAAACGATATAAGCGATATCAAAAAAATTACTATTTTACCCTTGCTAAAAGAATTATCCACTATTAACCCATCCCGAATGAGAACTTCTTGCATTAGAATCTTTACATTCTTGTTTATCTGTATTCAAGTTTCTGCATTTTCACAGACTAGATTAAATCCTCTAACCATAGATTATTTAAAAGAAAGTCTAGATTATGATGATACAGCCAAAGTAAAAAATAGACTTATTAGTTTCCAAGTTTCTGATCAAATCTATGCCTTCTATGTTAATCAAAACGACGTGCCTTCTCCTGAATTAGAAACGGCATACCCAGATTTAAAAACGTATCAGCTCAAGTCTATAAATAAAAATAAATCTGAAGGTGCTCTTACCATTTATCAGGATTATGCAAATTTAATGATCGACGGAGATCATGGGCATGAGATATGGATCAGTAAACCTGATCAACCCAGTTTTGCTAAATCAATAAAAAACAATGAACCTCATGTCTGCGGGCTCAATGATAAAATCCGAACTGCGAGTCAGGTAAAACCTAAAGCTTCTCAAAAAATCGCTAATGTTATAGAAAACGGAGATTTTAAAAGACGATATAGATTAGCTATCGTAACTACCGGAGAATTTTATACCATGAACGGTAATAATAATGGAATGGTCACTGCTGCAGTAACTGCTGCAGTAAACAATCTACAAGCTATTTATAACGAAGAACTCGCTATAAATTTTCAGTTGCTAAATCCATTTCTCTATACTAATCCTAACACAGATCCTTTTACTCCAGACGGAGCAGGAGGAGATGATCGAGTTACTCAAGCCGTAGCTGCAGTAACTCAGCATTTTAATACAAACGAATATGATATAGGCCAGGTCCTGAACCAAAACGTAGCTAACGATGACTGGTCAGGAGGTGGACTTGCTTACTTAGAAGCAGTATGTGATAATGGCATAAACATAGAATTAAAAGCAGGTGGATGGAGCTCATCATTCGACGCAAACGGTTTTCAATTTATACAAATATTTGCTCATGAAGTTGCACATATGTTTGGGGCCGAACATACATTCAATGGAGACGGCAATTCATGCGATGATGCCATCAGTGAGACTACCGCTTATGAGATAGGTAGTGGAACCACTATCATGTCTTATGATGGAACTTGTGCAGCAGATCAAAATATTCCAAGCAACGAAGTTTTAGATGATTACTTCCATGCCCATAGTATTACTCAGATGATTAATTATATAAATGGAGAAGGCGACTGTGGTCAGATGATTACTACTAATAATAACATTCCAGAAGTAAATGCAAATCCTTGTAACATCAGTTGGGAAATACCTCAAGGCACCGCCTTCTATCTATCTGGAGAAGCAACAGATGCAGATGGGGACAATCTTACTTACTCCTGGGAACAATATGATGAAGATGGTGATGGTCTTTTTACTCAAGGATTTATCGGCAATACCGCAGCTAACAGTCCGATCGCTCCTCTTTTTAGAAGTTTTCCTCCTAGCACAGATAAGTTTAGATATTTCCCTCAACTGGAAGATCTATTAACTGGTTTTAATGATCCATTTGAGGTATTACCTCAGGTGTTTAGAACAATGAATTTTAGATTTAGTGTTAGAGATAATAATCCAGATGGTGGAGCAATCGCACAAGATGAAATTGCTATAACGGTATCAGATACTGGTCCTTTTATAATATCCAGTCCTAATGGATCAGAAAACTTACAAGCTGGTGACAACATTCCGATCACATGGGATACTGGTGGATCTGATAACCTTTGTGATATGGTATCGATATTCTTATCCCTGGATGGTGGATTATCATTTCCCGTAGAAATTACATCCTCTACTCCATATAGCAGTGGTAACTTTAATTATACCCTTCCATTAGGATTAAATAATACAGAAGAGGCTCGAATAAAAATAACGTGTATCGATAATTCCTGTTACCAGTTTTTTGATTTATCAGATCAGGGATTTAGCATAAATTCATTTTGCGAGCCAGATTTTTCCTCTTTATGCGATATTACTCCTCTCGTAGTAGACGCCGGAGATCCGGCATTAGATTTAAACTTAGAACATATTAAAGGAGACTATTTTACGCAGACTGAGCTAAACATTACTAACGCTTCCCCCACTAGTGGACTGGCCGTAAATAATCCGTCTAGCACTGGATGTACAGAATTAGTTAGTAGTCGTAGTACAGAATTTTTTGATTTTACCGTATCAGAAAGTGGATTGTATACCTTTTCTGGAGACTGCTACTATCAAAACAGTGCAGCTACATTTTTCTCTGTATTTGAGGCGGATAATTTTAATGCTTCTAATCCATGTTCCTCTTTTATAGGATCTAATGGTAGACAAGTAATGGCAGGTGGAACCTCTGCATTTTGCACCGATAATTTAAGTGTAGATTTAGATGCCTGTAAAAATTACCGTATACACTTTTGGTCGTTTAGTCTTAATCCGATTCCTGTAATTATGAACGCCATACAGGGCCCAGGTTTAGTTTATCTTAATGATACTACTAACCCAGATTATGCGTACACCTATATCGTAATAGATCCTATGGACGGAACGATTAGAGGACATTCTCCAGATGCTGATTTTACTAATCTCTTTGCTGGAGAATATCACATCTATGGTTTATCTTATAAATCAGGAGGAAGCAC
Source organism: uncultured Saprospiraceae bacterium (assembly GCA_938015805.1). GTDB lineage: Bacteria > Bacteroidota > Bacteroidia > Chitinophagales > Saprospiraceae > JAHDHU01. Next base: position 11,180 of record CALLXF010000091.1, read on the forward strand.
AACTCCTATGGATGTAGATGTAAATAGTCTTATCGGCGGCACCTTACTAGATGCTGCGGAAAGCGGAAATTGTATTTTGGCTTCCGCCAATTTTAAACCCGTTACTATAGAAACCAGTTGTCTGATAAGCAATATAAGTCTGGGAACTCAGACCGCCTGTGATCCTGTAAATAATACTTTTACTCAAGAAGTTATTATCACCTATGACTTGCCACCTACCTCAGGGATGCTTACTGTTAATGACATGGATTACGCTATTACAGGTAGTCCACAATCCATCACACTTACTTTTGTAGCTGACGGGACTACTATCGATATCGAAGCCAGTTTTACAGAAGATGAGCTATGTGCTAATCTAGCAACTAATTTAGTGGCAGCTCCAGAGAATTGTTGTCCGATAGATATTCCTATAATGGAAGAAGTAACCCTCTGTGATGGTGATGAGGATGTAGTAAATGCGGGAACAGATGGATCCTCTTACTTATGGATACTAGAAGGCCTTACTTTATCAGAAACCAGTAATACGTTGACCATTACAGAAACGGGTAATTACCAAGTTGTGGTTGTGAATACAGATGGATGTTTAAAAAGACAAAATTTTACGGTGGTATCTGAATCCGCTCCACAGTTAGATGCTATCGACGATTTTGATCTTTGTAACGGATTATCTACGGAAGTGAGTATTACGACAACTGGTACATCGATAAATGTTTTAAAAGATAATACACCATTTTCTACTAATGAGACCGTTCTAGAAATAACAGAAAGTGGTACTTACGATATTACAGTAGAAAGCACATCTGGTTGTAAAAGCGAAGAACAATTTATAGTATCAATAGTGGAACCACCTGCATTAGATCTCGGTGATGATCGAGTTGCTTGTATCGGTGGATCAGTTGATCTTTTTGCAGGCGTCATGGCTGACGAATATGAATGGACCCAGATGGGCTCTGCTACGGTAATTAGTAATACAGACCAATTAACCGTTACAACCGCCGGCACATATATACTCACCGCAACTAATGCTGGTTTTTGTTCCTCCACAGATGAAGTAGTCGTAACTTTTGAGCCGGGACCAACTCTCGATATATCAGATGACCTATCTCTTTGCGAGGGAGATACGGGAACACTAGTAGCAACCACAAATGGAACAAGTATACAGTGGCTCTTTAATGCAATGGAAATACCTAATGCTACAGATTTTGAGTTAGACGTAACAATGGCAGGAACATATACTGCACAGGTTTTTGGAACTTCTAATTGTGAAGTATCCGTATCAGCAATGGTAGAAGTATTTGCTAATCCGGAATTTACACTAGATGGAGATCAAGTTATCTGTGAGGGAGATACTTATGAGCTCATCGTAGATTCGGGAAATTCCACTGATACCTATGAGTATTATTTTAACAGTATGCTGATCGATAATATACCCTCTTCTACATCGAGTATTTCAATAGATGAGGCAGGAACTTATCAGGTCATCGTTACCAGCGAAAACGATTGTACCAGTTCGGAATCGATCATGTTATCTGTTATTCCTGAACCTACAGTAGAGATTAGTGGTTCGGCTACATTATGCGATGGAGCCATTGAAATACTTACGGCCAATAGTAATGCCGGAGCATTTGAATGGTACCTAGGTAGCAACCTTTTAACAGAAACTTCGCCGACTATCAGTATAGATCAGGCTGGAACTTATAGATGCGTTGCATTAGCTGGTAATGACTGCTTTGCGGAAGATGAATTTATCGTTACCGCTGCATCTGCTCCCACAACGGACCTAGGTATGGATCTGACTTTATGTCCTGGAGAACTCACCTCTTTAGATGCGGGTATGCACAACAGTTATTTATGGTCGGACAACTCTAATGGAGCAACATTAGATATTACTGCCCCTTCAAATCCGCAGCAATCCACCGAGACTTATACAGTTACCGTTACTAACATAGAAAACTGCCAAGGTACGGATGAGATAATGATAACTTTCCTGCCGACTATTACAGGAGATATTTCCGCTTCCGCGAATGGTGTATGTATAGACGGGAGTATAGATATCACGGCTACTGGTGGAACTATATACAGCTGGGATAATAATGATGGCACACTAAGTGGAAATAACACAGCGGTAGTTACTGCCTCTCCGAGTGAAACTAGTATGTATACCGTTACCATAACTGATAGTTGTCCGACTAACGAAGATATACAGACCATTACTATTGAAGTTTTTGACGGATCAGCGATTTCCGCAGGCTTAGATACCTGTATCATTATCGGTGAGCAGTATACTCTCAATGCTACAGGAGGTGTAAATTACGACTGGGATAATGAGTCTACCATTATCGGAGATGATAACATCCGTAATCCAGTAGTCGCTCCCGAAGTAACAACTATTTATACTGTGGAGATCATAGATGCTAATGGATGTACATTTACAGACGATGTAGAAATCTGTGTCTTAGAGGATCCATTAAGCCTCTTCCAAGAGGTATCTATCATAACCCCTAATGACGATGGTAAAAATGATGCATTACGGTTTCCTGGCTTAGATAATTTCCCGGAAAACAAACTTGTAATTTTTAATCGATGGGGAAATGTAATTTATGAACAAGAGAATTATCAGCAAGGAGATGACCTTTGGAATGCTACACGTAGAGGAGAACGACTGCCGGCTGATACCTACTTCTATGTATTAACCTTTGGAGAAAACACTATTAAGTCATCGATCACTGTCGTTTACGATTAATTCCAAAACCATAAAATTAAATACAATGAAAAACTTAACAATAATAGCACTTTGCGTTTTTGGAATTTTAATGACTCAAGTTACTAACGCCCAGCAGATCGGATATTCTAGCCAATTTAATGAGTCTGTTTCTTTTTGGAATCCAGCTACCTCAGCACCAACTACATTTGTGCAAACAGATGCTTTTTTTAGACAGCAGTGGATCGGATTTAATGGGGCACCTCAGACGACTTATGCTTCGCTTATGTTTCCTTTGATCGATTATAATATGTCCCTAGGAGGAATATTATATAATGATTCCTCAGGAGCAGTATCCCGTACAGGTATTAAAATAAATTATGCTTATAAACTGAGAGAATTTATAACTGATAACGGACTATTGGCTTTTGGGATTTCTGCAAATATGCAGCAGTTTAGATTTAACGGCAACGACCAATCTTTTGTAGATGCTGGAGATAATATTATAACAGAAGGGAAAAACAATACTTTTTTTCCATCTATAGGAGGAGGTATCTATTTTAATACAAATCCTAAAGATTTTTATAGAGAAGAAAATTCATTCTATTTTGGACTAGCTTTTAATCAAATCTACGCGACTAATGTGCTTGTAGATTCTTCTGATTTTGACCGTACGCAGCACTTACATTTTTTAGTAGGTGGAAAGATTATGGGAGAAGATAGTTATATAGAACCTAGCTTATCCGCAAACTACGTAAGCCCATCGATTCTAAACTATAACCTCACCCTCAAGTACGAAAAAGAAAATACTTTCTGGGCTGGTCTCGGTTACAGTAGTGTCAGTGACGTTTCTATACAAGGCGGTTATATCATGGATCGATTCCTGGGAAACCGATATGCAAAATTAAGAGTAGGTGCTCTGGCTAATACGATGCTTACAGAATATAGTAAGGATCTAAATCCAGGAGTAGAGGTGTTTATCAGATACGAGGTGGATCTAGAATAGGGAGAAGAATAACACGTTTTTAGAAAATGGAGTCGATCGTACACCATCAGGTTTTCATTCTGAGTTAACTGAAGAGCAAAAAGATTCATTAACTTTATTGCAATTGGCTAATTTTCATCTTGATAAAATAGGTCTTAAAGAATACAACGTCATTTAAAAATCCATAAAAAACAGTGTCCGTCCTTCTGAACCACCCAAAGACCCGAATGATAAAACAGTAAAAATATTTGAGTCTGAGGCTTGGAAAAATCGGTATAAGAAGAAAAATTAATCTCTTTACTTTGTTACCTCGAACTTTGTGAAGAAATTTTTGAACTTGAGATCTATGCAACCATTTATTTAGAGTCTAATCTTACACTTTTGTTTGCTACTCCACAAAGATATCTCGACTCCTTATAGTCGGTCGATATGACAATATGGGTGAAAAAATCTAAGTTACCAGCTCCCTAATTTTTTCTAAAATAATTCTTGCTTGCTTTAGACTTTTTACCTCCTCATGGATCAGGATCAGGAATTTTTGAGATTGTTTTAAGGTCAGTGCTGAACCTAGCTTTTTCTTTGCGATCATCTGGAGAATCTG
>CALLXF010000092.1 GCA_938015805.1 uncultured Saprospiraceae bacterium
CTAGACAGCCTCTTCTTTATATATTAGATCGATAATTTATCGCTCTTATCTTGCAAAAGATCCTACTACTAAGTAAGTAGTAATATCAGTAGTACTGATGTCTTGTAAAGGATCATGAATTACAAAAAATCCTTCGTAAGTAGTACTTAACTCAGTTACAGTCATTTCTGATTCTTGACTTCCAGAAGCAGTTCCACCGTTTCCTTCAACACCTATTGCAAGAATATCTCCGTTTGGAGTTTCATTGTATGGTGTACCATTAGGAGTAGTTGTTGCATCTTGTGAATCATGAGCATGGATTCTGTAAGTTTCTCCATCTACTGTGTTAGATAAGTTTACAGTTACCATTGTATTTCCGTTTTCCATTTCCTGTAATACTAATTCTGCAGAAAAATTATCAGCGTGATCGCCAGAATAAGGAGCTGTTGCTACTGTCTGACCAGTATGGAATGCATAGTTATAAGATTTAGATTCTAAATCTGCATCATCATCTCCACAACTTGTAAATCCTACAGCTAAAAGAGCAAAAAGTACTAAAGAAAGGCTAAATTTTAAATTCTTAATTGTCATTATTGTTAATATTTATGAAATAATTATGTTTCTAATTGTAAGTACGCGTACAAACGCACAATTGGATTTAAAAATTGGATTTATTTTTTAATACCAGACGTTGGTCTATCTTTTAACGTCTCGAATTCTTCAATGTTGATTAAAAAGAGTGAAACTATTTCTAAGATTGTGTTTAGAATAGGAAGGTTCGTTTTTCTATATATGCTCTTTATAAGTAGCTGTAAAATATAATGTCGAATAGAATCAATTTTAAAATTTTATGTACGGTTGATTACGGGTGCTATGAAATTTTTACTGACACATATTTTGGACAAAAAAAATATTTTTTATTTTAACTAGTAGCCTATTCCATCATTTAGCCCAAGTTGCAAATACCACCTGGCAGGTTTAAGTATTTGTTCTTTTTTATCGATAAATGGATTCCCATATATATCTAGCATTGGAATATGAGCATTTTTTGCTCCATTCCATCGCTTGGGTATAAAGGGCATGTCATGTATCCATTTGTTTTGAATTGTATTCCTTATTCTTTCATCATCTCGACCTATCTCTAATGTGGGTGACCAATATTGTGTTCTATAAGAGAGCCCAATGGTAAAAATGCCATGAGATAGATTACTATAGTTACACATACTGTGGTCTTTATAGCCGTATCTAGAATTAAATTTTGGATTATTTGTAACTCTTTTCATGCCTTTGCATCTAGTCTGTCCTGTCCACATTAGTCCTTTAGAATGCAGCACTATGCGGTCTGATACGTAAGCACCTGCAATGCTCCCCGTTCGATATTGATCTTTTCCAGAAATATTTCCAAGCAAATCATTTTCCGCAATTAAATAAAACTCACCTAGTTTTATAAAAAAATCACCTGTGCCTTGAGAGGTGCGATGTCTATCCAGAAAATAATGGAAACTGTATCCATAACTGTATTTAGTTTTAGCTTCTCTAAAAAGCGTAAATGGTAAGTAATAGTAATCGCGATCAGCTGCAAATCGGGACAGCGTACCATGAGAAAACGACGCTCCTGCTGATAAAACTGTTTCCAAAGAATTATTAATCGGTCCTAGTCCTTTTTTAGCCAGATGGAATTTTGCACTACTGAAAGCTTGCCACTGCTTATATTCCACATGAGTTCTAAACTGTAGCCCACTGCGCTGGATATGCTTCCCTAGGTTTATAGTTAATGCCACATCAAAAAATACGGTTTGAGCAACAGCCATACAGCTTGCTATCGACAATAGTAAAAACGTAAAGTACAGTTTCACGTACTGATCTTACTTGTCGAGTGCGATAGGGGCAGAGATTACCTCTTCCGGAATTCCAAAAGCGTCGACTAAGCCCTCGATATCTGGTCTTAAATCTTGGCAAATTTTAGTAATCATACGACGTATAGCTTTAGATTTTTGACCTTCCATATAATCGTTTTCTAGATACCATCCTCGATTATCATAGATGGTAGTAAGAGCGTATAAATCACAAAGCTTATTTAAAATTTTCTTAGTCTCTGGATCTTCAGTAATTTTTATTGTGTTTCTAAATTCAAATAAAGTGTATCTCTCTGTATAGGCTTTCGCCAATTCGATCATGTGGTTTTGACACTTTAAAAAGGCATCAAAAGGTGTAATTCTTTTTTTAAGATAATCATTCATTCTTCCACTAACGGTAAGTAGTAACTTGCGATATCTATATCTAAACGCATCACGGTGAAATTTACGATCTGTAAGATGTTCCACAGATGTATATCTTGCCGTTACGGGATTAATCTCTGCCATAGTATGCGAGATACGATGGCTAATATATCTCATAACTGCTTTTGCCCCATCATTATGGAAACTCTCTTTAAATTCCGTCATAGCTCCTTTAGCGACTAGTTGTAAAAGAACAGTATTGTCTCCTTCGAAAGTGGTAAATATATCGGAGTCAGCTTTTAGATTAGCGAGTCGGTTTTCTACTAGATAACCTTTACCGCCGCATGCCTCCCTGCATTCCTGAATGGTTTTAGTAGCATGCCATGTCGCTAAAGCCTTTAATCCAGCTGCATCAGTTTCTAGTTTACGGTGATCTGTATTTTCAGGATCCGAGTATCGATCTGCTAATTTATTTAATGCAAAATGATAAGCATATGACTTAGCGATTAGAGGAATCAGTCTTTTTTGATGAGTCGGGTAATCCATGATAAGGACTTCTTCATTGGCATCAGCCCCATTAAACTGCCTTCTTTTTAAAGCATATTTTACGGCAATCGTGAGAGCCGTTTTACTACAACTAATTCCAGTTAGACCTACACATACTCTTCCTAAAACCAATGCTCCTAGCATTTTAAAAAATCGTTTATTCGGATTTTTTATTGGGCTCACATAGGTCCCATTATCATCTATACTTCCAAATTTATCTAAGAGATTATCAACGGGTACTTTTACATTGTTAAACCACATCCGACCATTATCCACACCGTTAAGCCCGAGCTTATAACCGTTATCTTCTATTTTTACGCCTGGTAAAAGTGCTCCATCTTTTCTGATAGGTACTAGGAGACAGTGTACACCTTTGTGCTCTCCGTCTACAATCAACTGGGCAAATACAGCTGCCATTTCACTGTGTAATGCATTGCCTATATATTCCTTACCATCATTATGAGTAGGTGTATTTATCGTAATACTTTTGTCCTCATGATTATAGATAGCTGTTGTTTGTAGTCCTTTTACATTAGAGCCGTGACCCGTTTCTGTCATGGCAAAACAGCCTAGCAGAGCTCCAGTAGTCATATCTCTCATGTATTTTTCATGATGCTTTGCCGTACCTAATCCATTTAACGCTCCTCCAAACAATCCAAACTGAACACCATATTTAATGGTTAGACTATTATCATTAAAACCTAAGATTTCAAAAACAGTAGCAGCGGCTCGCACATTTCCATAACCTCCATGTTCTGTCGGAAAAGGTAGTGCCCCAAAACCTTGTTTTGCTAATTCTATAACTTGGTCCAGCGTTTTTTTACGATAGATTTCTTTATCAGCTACATGCTCAAATTTAAAGTATGGATCTCTAATCAGATTTCTAACCCTATTTTTAAGTTTTGCCTGGTCGCCATCTAATGCTTCTTGCAGTTTATTAGGATCAAAAGAAAAACTCTGATCATCTTTATTTTCAGACTGTTCTAATCGATGTAAAAGAAGATTTAGACTACTATTACCCTCCACTCCTAATGACTCTTCTATATCTTTTAAAGCATCGATGGCATCTGTACTTTTAAAGAGATCATCATTTTTATACGAACTGGCTGTTTTAGCCATTTCTATACCGATTTCTGCAAGAGTATGCTTTTTAGATTGATCTAATAAAGAAGCTTGTTTTTTTATAGAGCTTACCCATGACTGGAACACCTCTTTGGATGGAGGATTTTGGGGATTTGTATACGCAATCAGGTAATCTTTGTCCTTCTCGGTGAGAAATGTAAATCCATTAATTTTGTCGTGGATCAACTTTATTTCTGATGGACTCAGTACACTATCTGACCACCCGACATAAAACAATGGTAACATGCTTAGGATACCGGGAGAATAATTTACATTTTTAGTCATAAGCTTTATTTGGTATTATAGAACTCATTTAATATGATGATTTTACATAACTTCCTTACTATACATAACGAAAATAGTCAACAGAAGATTAGTTTTACAAAACAATAATTTATTTTATTTATGACTTTATTAAAAGATAAAACAGTTCTTATCACAGGAGGTTCTCGCGGAATCGGAACTTCTATAGTAGAAAAATTTGCAGAGCAAGGTGCTAAGATCGGATTTACTTATAGATCCTCTGCAGAAAGTGCTACCGCACTTGTCCAAAAACTAGAAGGGACAACTCAGGTAAAGGCTTATAAATCTGACGCCAGCTCATTTGCAGATTCAGAAAAGCTGATAGCAGATTTTTTAAATGATTTTGGGACTATTGATATTCTTATAAATAATGCTGGGATCACTAAGGATACTCTCATGCTGAGAATGTCAGAGGAACAATGGGATCAGGTTATAGAAGTAAATCTAAAATCCGTATTTAATTTGACTAAAAATGTCATCAAGCCGATGCTAAAAAATAGATCAGGCTCTATAATAAATATGAGTTCTGTGGTGGGTGTTTTTGGAAATGCAGGCCAGGCAAATTATGCAGCTTCTAAAGCAGGAATTATCGGATTTACAAAATCCATAGCTAAGGAAATCGGTTCGCGTGGAATCAGATGTAATGCGATTGCACCTGGATTTATACAGACAGAAATGACTGAAGATCTAGATGAAAAAGTAATCGAAAATTATGTAGCTAATATTCCATTGAAAAGATTAGGAACTGGTGATGATGTAGCTAATGCATGTTTATATCTGGCTTCTGATTTATCTACTTATGTATCAGGTCAGGTGCTTAGTGTTTGTGGTGCATTAAATACTTAAGTCTATGAAAAAGCTTCTCTTTTTAAGTGCTGTAATTTTTGTTTTTTCGTGCCGAGGATCTAAGGATTTATCTACAGTTATCATTACATCAAATGAGGATGTGATTATGATGTCTGAGGAAAAAATTATCGAAAGCAGTGCGGAGACTTTTGCAGAGGAGATCATGGAAAAAGAGAAATGGTCTTGTACAAATTCTAGTAGCTATATACCGTATGATAAAGATTCTGTTTTTTTTGATACACGTATTATAAGGGTAAATTTCCATGTTATGGATCGCTCGCAAAAGGATCAAAATTTTAGAGAGGGAACTGGAGAAGCGGAAGAGTACCTTCCTAAATTACTGGAAAATGCCAATAAGAGATTGCGTAAGAATTTTAAAATGAATCTCCCTGCCGGAAATAATACACCACAGCTAAATCCAAGATACCAGTATAGATTAGTTGGTAATGAACCAGGTGATGATGGTATTTATTATCACTACGATGATGACCTGTATTATTTTTTGAATCATGGGCGAAAGAAAAATAATTATAAAAAAGAGGTAATCTTTAAGTATGCCGTTAATTCCGAAAACGTAATCAATATATTTTTAATGCCGCACCATCCTGATAGTGTAAAGTCAAAAACATATAAGGAATCTAATTCTGGAATTGCATTAGGCACGGATCTTAAATTAGGAGCAAACTGGGGAAGTAAAAGAGAGCGGTTTTGGAAATATGCAACTCTACTTAATCACGAGATCGGTCATGTTATGAATCTACGCCACAGCTGGATCAGAAATGATGGTTGTGACGATACCCCAGAACATAAGAGAAACTGGCAGCCCGGGTCTAAGTATCCCGATGGGCTTACCACAAATAATGTAATGGATTATAATGCTAGTCAGATGGCATTTTCTCCTTGTCAGCTAGGAAGAGTGCATCAAGTGATAAGTACTAAAGGTTCAAAACAACGTTCTTTGGTAGTACCAGATTGGTGTGATTTTGATCCTAATACAGAGATCGTGATCGATAGAGAAGTAAGTTTTACAGGTGAAAAAGATTTCAATAAAGACATCATCATAGAGGAAGGAGGAAAGCTAATAATCAACTGTAGATTATCTATGGCTAAATCCTCACGTATAGTTGTACGTCCTGGTGGATATCTGGAATTAAATAATTGTTATTTACATAATGATTGTGGAGATGAGTGGCTAGGTATAGAGGTCCAAAAACAAAAAAAGAAAGTCGGGCAAGTCAGATATTCGGGCGAGGTTATAATAGAAAATGTAAAAGCTATTTCTAAAACAAAGCCTAAGTCTTAAATTAATTTTAAAAGTAGGCTATAAAAATATAAATGTACTGGAGAAAAATAAACTTGAATTTGCTGATATTTCCAGTGTTAAGTTTGTTGTTTTTTTATCCCACTTATAAGTATGGTTTTGTAACGGATTTTTTATCCTGGCTTTATAAATACGAAAACGGAAACTGGTCTGATCTAAAGAACTGTTTTGGATATGATGGTCTTCATCACTTTTTTCATCTTATAAATTTTACGGTTTATAAAATTATAGGGAAATCTGTATTTGGGTGGTATGTAGTAATGGCATTGCTACATGGTGTAAATGGTTTTCTCATCTCGGTTTGGGTAAAGCGATTATTAATTACTTATAAACTGCCACGGTATGGATTTCTGACATGGTTTGTACCGATCAGTTTTTTATTTTCTCCTTATGCGATAGAGCCAGTCGTATGGAAAGCCTGCCTTCATTACCTTTTGAGTTTTGGGCTGATCATGGGCGGGCTTATTTATCTTTTAGAGTATTTGCAAAAAAAAGGAGGTCTCTGGAAAGTACATCTTTTATTTGTGCTTGCTCTCCTTAGTTTAGAAATCACGCTGGCTGTACCGTTTATCTATTTTATTTTTTGGATAGCTCATTCGTTAATAAATAATGAGAAAACTAAGCTTGATTATTTTGTAAAAATTACGATTCCTCAGGGGCTTATATTAGTGCTATACTTCCTCACAAATAAGTGGTATTTAGGTAGCTGGGTTGGCCATTACGGAGAAGAGTCTCATCTTAATTTTGATATACATCTGATGAGTGGAAATGCTTTTCAGTATCTCGGAAAGCACGCTTTATTTTTACACTACTTACCGTTTAAAATTAAAATTGTGATTTATGATTTTATAAATCATCCCTTTATTATAGTCGCTATTATATTATTGAGTTTAGTTTGGATAGGGTTTTTATGGAGGAGGCACTTTCGTGCGAATGAGCCTACGGCTATCTTATCGATCTTTTCATATGTTGCATTTTTTATGGCGTTATTTCCGATATCTAACTTATATTTTTTAAAAACGCAGTGGTACGAAAACGACAGATACGGTTATCTGGCTTCTGTTTTTTTATGTCTTTGTATCGGACTATTATTTGGTAAAATAAAATGGGTTTTTTTAAAAAATATAGTTCTCTTCTCTTATTTAGCTGTGTTGTTTTACTGTAGTATCCTTACCATAAAAGTCGCTCATGTAACTGGCGAGATGGTCCATGGGCTAGTAGATAATTTTAATTACTATGATCATGAAGAAATAGTTATACTTGCTATTCCTGATAATATGGAAGGGATGCAAATGTTTAGAGATTATTCTCGTCAGTCACTATCCTTTATAGAATCACTATATCATTTTGCAGGTAGAAAGTACAAAGGAAAAATTACGGAGATTGCCCAAATAAACGTAAAAACTATAAAAGACCGTATCGGTGTGGATGTCATCAATAACAGAACATTAAAAATAAAAAACCCTAATAACGGCTCTTGGTTTTGGAGAGATGGAATCGGCTTAATCGATTACGAAAATGAAGATTTTAAGGTAATTAAAAAGGGCTGGTTTTACACGTTAAAAATAAAGAAGCCTATCGGTGATCGGATCTTTATCTATTTTGATGGAATAGAATGGAAGCAAGTTGATTTTAGTAATTAATGTTATAAATCTCCTAATTGAGGCCTGATTGTGATTTCTTCTACGACTGCACTTGAGCTCATCTGAGTTGCAGACCATACTGCCTCTGCTATATCTTCAGCTTGCATAAGCCTCGACTCAGGCAGCTCTACACCAGCCCAGGAATTAGACCAAGTGGCTCCTGGTAAAATCGCAGTTACTTTTATTCCTTTGTCTTTTAATTCTTCTCTTAGGACCTTAGTAAAACCGAGTAGGGCAAATTTAGAAATAGAGTAAGACCCACCATTAGGGTAAGCTATTTTGCTAGCGATAGAGCACATGTTAAAAATATGTCCTTTACCTTGAGCAAGCATACTAGGTATAATGCTCTGTGATAAATAATAAGCACTATAGAGATTAGTATCTATCATTTTTTCTAGCGTTCCGGATTCTTCCTTATGTGTTTCGCCTGGCAAAAATATACCAGCATTATTTACTAGAATATCTATGTTTTTTACTGTGGCATTACAATATGCTCCTAAGGCAAGTGTTTGTATTTTATCACTCATGTCCGCCTTATGAGTCCATACTTTGACATTGGGGTAACCCGCAAGAAAATCAGCTTTTAATGCTGCTAAATCATCCTCGTTTCTAGAATTTAGAATGAGATCCATACCGTGAGATGCAAATTTATGGGCTATGGCTAAACCTATTCCTTTAGTGGCTCCAGTGATTACTGCTGTCATAATGTAATTTATAGTAGCGAAGGTAAAGATATCTTAGGCTTTCTACTTGCTGTCTTAGGAGTATTTTAGCTACTTTCGCATAACGAATATGGAAAAAAATCTTCTTTATCATTTAGGTAGATATATGAACTGGCATGGTCAGATTTATAGTCGTCCAGAGAATGGAAGGATGTACTATAAGGAGATCATTAGGCAGTTATACGATATAGGTATTGGGTCTTTATCTATTGTACTTATTATATCCATTTTTATAGGAGCTGTAACGGCTGTACAGTTTTTTTATCAGATGGACGGAACAACGATCCCTCCCTATTTTATCGGTTATATTGTGAGAGATATGACGATTATAGAACTAGCTCCGACTTTTACATGTTTAGTATTAGCTGGAAAAGTTGGATCTAATATGGCCTCTGAGATCGGAGGTATGAGACAAAAAGAACATATCGACGCCATGGAAATCATGGGAGTTAACACCGCAGCGTATCTGGTTTTACCTAAGATTATTGCTTCGCTTTTAATAATACCGATACTAGTAAGTGTATCGGCTATCGTGAGTAATGCAGGAGGATATATGGCTAGTGTTCCGACAGGATTATTTACGTCGGGCGAATATATCAGAGGACTTAGGGCATTTTTTATTCCATCCCATGTAACGATGATGTATGTAAAGTCAGTAGTATTTGCCTACATAATGACCTCAGTATCCTGCTATCAAGGATATCATGTAACAGGTGGGAGCATAGAGTTAGGAAAAGCAAGTACTCAGGCTGTAGTTTATAGTTCTATTTTAATTTTGATTGCTGATTATATCATAGCAGTACTACTAACAGGATGATCAAAGTAGAAAATATAAAAAAATCATTTGACGATATCGAAGTTTTAAAAGGTATCGATTTTATATTTGAGCCAGGTAAAACTAACCTGATCATAGGTAGATCTGGAGCAGGTAAAACGGTTTTGCTAAAAATATTAGTAGGGTTATTCCAGCCGACCAGTGGTAATGTCTTTTATAATGATGTCAATACGGATAAGTTTTCAAAAAAAGAGATTAGGAAAATAAGAATGGAAATGGGAATGCTTTTTCAGGGTAATGCTCTTTTTGATTCCATGACTATAGAAGAAAACATACGATTTCCTCTAGATATGTTTACTAAAGACACTATGAAGGAAAAGACGATAATCGTTGATAAATGTCTAGAAAGGGTGAGCCTGAAAGGAATCAATAGTAAATTTCCTAGTGAGATTTCTGGAGGTATGCAAAAAAGAGTAGGGATCGCAAGATCGATCGTGCTAAAGCCTAAATATTTATTTTGCGACGAACCAAATTCAGGGCTAGATCCTAAAACAGCAATTACTATAGATGAGCTGATCAGTGATATCACTGACGAATATAATATTACCACAGTTATTAATACTCATGATATGAATTCCGTAATGGAGATCGGAGAGAATATCTGTCTCTTGCATAAAGGAAAACTAGTATGGAAAGGGAATAAAGATGAAGTTATCGATAGTGATAACGAAAATCTTACGGATTTTATATTTGCTTCTCCATTTCTGCAAAAGTTAAAAGATCGTGCTCTAGGCTATAAGGCCAGTATGAAGGAACAGAATAAGATTTAAAACTTACCAGTCAGTACAAGATTTCTACTTCTCTATCGGTATAGTTCTATGCTAGAGAATATCATTAACTACTTAGTATAAAAAAATAAGCCTAAGTTAGCAAGCTAACTCAGGCTCTTTCGACTAAGGTCTCAAAATAAGAAAACTACGTCTTATATATCGACTCGAATTTTTGGGAAAAAATATACTTGTTAATATGAGAGTAAATAGAGAGGAATTTAGGTTCTTACCATTCTATTTAATTCTCGGCAGTATATCTCACTTATACTACAATGTAAATATCAGCAAATAGTTTCCATATATATAATATTTTCATATATTTTTTTTTGCTAATATTAAAAAGAGCTATTTGGTAATACTTAACAGCTATAAAATGTTAAATATATGCACATCATTGAAGTTTCGCTGCAATATATGCTGTAGTCCATGCCGCTTGGAAATTATAACCTCCAGTTATGCCATCGATATTCATTACTTCTCCTGCAAAATAAAGATTAGGAATGATTTTGCTTTCCATTGTTTTAAAATTGACGTCTCCTAAGTCTATTCCACCCGAGGTAACAAACTCTTCCTTAAAAGTAGTTTTACCTTTGACCTCATAAATATCATGAGTTAAAACAGATACTAATTTATTTATGCCTTTCTTTCCTAGTTCGCTCCACTTTTTATCCTTATTAAAACCAGATCGATGGATGAGATAGGTCCATAATCTCTCAGGCATCGCGATTACCTTTTGATTAGGTAATATTTTTTGTGGCGATCGATCTACAATTTGTTTTATTTTTTCTCTAGTAAAAGCCTCGTTTATCTCATTACTCCAGTTAATACACACTTGGAAATTGTAATTATAATCATGGAGTACCCTCGCCCCAAATGCCGAGAGCTTTAAGATTGCTGGACCACTCATACCCCAGTGGGTAATAAGTAGAGGACCATTAGATTTTAGTTTTGTTCCAGGTATGGTAGCAATGACTTGAGTGGCTACTACTCCCATCAGCTTAGTAATATGCTCTTTGGGCATATTAAAAGTAAACAGAGAGGGGACTGGACTAATGATCTGATGTCCTAGATTTTTGATCCATTGGAAGCCTTCTGCTTTAGGGCTACCTCCTGTTGCGATGATTACTTTGTCATAAAAGTTATCCTCTTTATTATCTTTAAAACGCAATGCAATTTTTTCTGCTTGTGGTGTGATCTTGATTACTTGATGTTTAAGCTTGATCGGAATATTGAGTTCTTTACACTGTGATAAAAAACAATCTATGATCGTTTGAGAGTCATCAGATACCGGAAAAACTCTACCATCATCTTGTGTATAGAGTGGGACCTCCCTTTTTGCAAACCATGCTTTTGTCTGGGTAGTAGAAAAAGTACCTAGGGCTTTTTTTAATTGTCTTCCTCCTCTGGGATAGGCTGCAGATAGCGTTTTAATATCTTCACAACCATTAGTGACATTACATCTACCGCCTCCAGAAATTTTCACCTTAGATAGGATTTTTGTAGTTTTTTCAAAGATGGTTACCTCAGAGCTGTAGTGAAATAATTTAGCATTTATTGCCGCAAAAAAACCAGCAGCTCCACCTCCGATTACAGCTATCTTCATACTTCAATGATAAGGGAATTTGTCTAATGCTTCCACCTCTGGATCAAGAAAGTTAGGAATCAAAGAATAAGATTTTCAAATTTGTCTAATTCGCTTAACGTGATTTGAATAGATAATAATTTAGCAATGCATATAATAAGTAACCTACTATTAAGCCAGTTAGATCCATAATAGCATCCCATAATTCTAATCCTCTTCCTGGAATATATTGTTGTGCCACCTCTGTCCCTATGGCTATGAATATACCTATGCAAACAAATTTTATTCTCGAGGGAGTTGAAGAAATAGCATTTGGAATGAGATAACCTAAAATCATAAACATTAAAAAGTGAGCAACTTTATCCCATGGTAATGATACCGAGTTACTGTTTAAAAGCACTTTTATTTGTAAAGGCATCAAGGTAGCCAGCAGTATGAAAACGATGGTAGCATATAAGAGCTTTAGCCCTGTGTAATTCTTCAAATTAATAATCATAATAATTAAGGGAACAAGGATAATATGCAACAACAAATAAAAATTACAAGTACTGTTTTTCTGTACATAAGTTATAGAGTATTATAGACCACAATAATATGCTCATACTAAGAGTGTAAATATCAGTTATTATTAATAGGGGCACTTTAATTATTATTCGTAGCTTGTCGAGATGATGCATCATCCAGATTTATATATTTCTTATTCGGAAGGAAAAGGTAGAGGTGTTTTTGCCGGATCCGATATCGAGGTTGATGAGGTCATAGAAATCTGTCCTGTGATTGTTTTACCTAGCAAGGATAAGGATAAGATCCATCAGACATTTCTTCATGACTATTATTTTTTATGGGGAAATAAATTGGATCAGGTGGCTATTGCTTTGGGTTATGGATCATTATATAATCATGATAAAAATCCTAATGCCACTTACGAATATGATTACGAGGATGAGAGTATAACGATCATTTGTAAGAATCGAATATTGGCTGGAGCCGAAATTTTTATTGACTATAATGAAGGAGGAGAACAAGGAATCCATATGTGGTTTTAACCTAGTTCTTGGATATAATTCTACTCGTATTTACACTATAAACCAAGTGTGCACAGATAAAAAGAAAAAATATTAACTTTGTATTCCTTCCCAATCAGTAAGTGAAAGAAATTTATCACTAAAATTTTATTCTTAATTACTGACCCCTCATTTAATGAAGTGTAATTTTAGTTTTTTGGTTAAGTCCTTTTTTATGTGGACGATTACTTGCATGATGACATATGCGAGTCATTCAGGATCACCGATAGACCAGTCTGATCATGTGATAGGTTATAAATATAATCTTTGGTCCCTCAAGGCTACAAGTTTGAATGGTGAAAAATCGTATAGCTTTTCTGGAAGAATATTTTTAGATAAGCGTAAAAACTTTAAAACTCATTATAGTAAATCTGAGCATTCCTATCTGTATAAACATAAGTTTAGAGACGGAGAAATTTTTCATTTTAATGGAAGACATCATTATACAGAGGTAAAGGAATATGACCAAACAAAGGATTTTTATATTGCCTTAAAATTTGATCGAGAGTGGGTACATCACAGTTATGAGGATATATTAGAAAGTATATCTAAACAAGAAGGATCAGAAATAGGATGTGAGACTTGTAATTTTAGTATGACGACTTATGATGTAAAAAGAAACTGGGCCTTTACTCTGTTTTACGAGATAAGACCTATTTACAAAGAGGGATATGAGCCTACTGTTTATACCGTGGAGGAAGTGGCTGATAACTTACCCTCAGAAAGAGTCGAGTTAGAAAAAAATATACTCATTGAGAAAAAGGTAGTGTCTGAGAGAAGAGAGTTGAGTAAAGAGGCTTTCGCCAATAATAATACAGGAATAGAAAATCTATCTTATTCTAAAGGTAAAATATATCATGTTTTAATAAAGGTTTTAGATAACCCTAACGAACGTTTTGACGAACTAAAAGACCTCGGACCTTTATACAAAGAAACTTTCGAGGAGTCTGGAACTACGAGATATCTAATAGGAGAGTCGTATAGTTATAAAGAAATAAAAGAGCTCGTAGTTAAGTTAAAAGATTACGGCTTTGAGAATTGTATGATTGCAAAATATCAAAATGGACAACTCAAAAGTTACATAAGTCCATAACGAATCTTTTATATATGGTCAGTCTAAAAAATTAAAACGATTATAAAAAAGAAAGTCCCGAAAGCGTTAGCTTTCAGGACTACTTAGTAGCGGGGGCAGGACTTGAACCTACGACCTTCGGGTTATGAGCCCGACGAGCTACCAACTGCTCCACCCCGCGATATATTTTATGTGGGATATGATTTTTAAACTGATACGATCAGTTTATGATCTCCACGTTTTTATTTTTTGACCTTTCAGAAACTTTATTCTGTTGAGAGGTATTTTATTCGGGAAGGCAAATATACGTCTATATCATAGATTACAAAGAATAAATCACCATAAATAGTTTCTCAAAATCTATATTTTCTAGGTGTGATCTTACCGGTCTTATTTTTGATTATCATTTTTTGATACAGACTTTAATCATGTCGATTTTAATTTAAAGTTCGCAGTATATGATTATGCTATTGCACCTTATGATCTATAGTAAAAATTAAAGTAATGAAAGTATGAGGGTTTGGATACTTTGGTACTTTATTAGTCTTTATGCTGATATAATCTTTCAGTTAATCTAATTCATTTTGATCTTTTATTCTCGGATTTAGGTATAACTAGAATATTTCTTTTTGAGATCAGTCACTTTCTCTTTTTTTGATTTTATATATTTATTCCATTCGCCGAAAGGAAAAAAAAATACCCGCCACTTACGTGACGGGTACTTTTTGAGAATGAATTGCTTACTGCTATTTATTTAATAACTGTAAGTTTTTTAATAAAGCTATCTTGATCAACTGCAATTCTTAATACATAAGAACCTGCAGGGATAT
>CALLXF010000093.1 GCA_938015805.1 uncultured Saprospiraceae bacterium
GCTGGAGCTGGATATAAGTTTAACCGTTTTTCTTTAGGAGCTAATTATAATCTAGGGTTTACCAATCTTAATAATACCGATGATAACTCTTCTATTAGATCTAAAAATATAAATGTATATGGCATATTTGACTTCTGATAATCAATATGATATATAAAGAAAAGGAGGCTGTCTCGTAAGGGATAGCCTCTTTTCATTTTAAGTTGTGATGAGCCATGAGACTTCATAGCACTTATATAGCATTTGATTGGTTCTGACCTTTGGTGAGTTCTCAGGTTCTAGATATAAATAAAAAGGTCTAGTTTCTAGCCATTTTGGCTAAATTGTGAGCTAAAGCAATTAATCCTGCTTCTATCAATACATTGTCCTTCCCTCTCAGATTGAATCGAGTAAATTTTTTGTTCTGCTTTATGTTTCCGAATACCGCCTCTACATCTGCAGGTCTTTGTGAGCGGTGAGCAACCCCTTGTTCTGAGAGTAGTTTTTCTTTCGCCTTATCCTTGTGTCTTTTTAGATTCCAATTGAATTGGATCTTTCTATTGGTTTTACTTTTATGACATACTCCTCTGAGTGGACAATTTGTACAATTCTTTGCTTCATAGACACTCTGCTTTTGTTGAAAGCCTGACTTTGTTTTGGCATTGGTTTCATATTGTTTGGTCATCTTCTGACCCATAGGACATACAAAATAATCTCCTTCTTTATTGTAATATAAGTGCTGTGGCCTGAAGGCTTCCTTAGGCTTTATTTTCCCCTTGGCTTTTTGCTCTTTATGAAAGTAGTTGTATTTGACATAAGCTTCTATGCCTTCTGATTCCATGTATTCATAATTCTCCTCGCTTCCATAGCCAGCATCCGCAACTGCCACTTGTGGGCTTTGTCCATATAAGTCTTTGTATTGTTTGAGGTGCTGTGGCAGGGTTAGGGTATCCGTTGGATTATGGTAGATGTCGTAGTTGACAATATATTGATCCGAAGTGCTTATCTGCCAGTTGTAGGCTGCCTTGAGCTGTCCGTTGCCCATATGGTCATCTTTCATTCTCATAAAGGTCGCATCAGGATCTGTCTTTGAATAAGAGTTACGTTTTCCTAATATCTTCTCTTGCTCATTGTACTTAGCCATCTTCTTTGGCCAATTCCGCTTTGCATAATTCAGCTTCTGCTTGATCTTCTTATCAATGGGCTTGTCTTTGATCGCCTCATTGATGCTGGCTATGGTTTTGCTTACTTGTGCTGCATCTAGCTCAGGATAGATCGTCGGGTCATTATCCATTAACTCTTCTTTGGCTATCGATTCTGCATATTTCCATAGCCCTTCTAACTGCGTCTTTATCCCATCCTTATATCTCTTTATACTCTTACCCCATACGAAAGTATACTTGTTGGCATTGGCTTCTAACTTTGTGCCATCTACATAAATAGTCTTGATGTTCACTAAGCCTTGATTCACCATCAAGGTCACTACTTGTCCAAATACTTCCTTGAGTACACCTTTGAGTTTTTCTGTCCTGAACCGATTGATGGTATTGTGGTCTGGTGTTTCCATTCCTGCTAACCACATATAGTGTATGTTGCTCTGTACTGCCTGTTCCATCTTACGCGAGGAATAGGTGTTGCTTAGATAGCCATAGACCAGAATCTTCAGCATCAGCTTGGGGTGGTACGAACTAGCACCGCCACCTTTGTACTTTCTTAAAATGTCATCTATGTTCAGCTGGTCTATTACTGATCTAACAACCCTCACCACATGATTCTGAGGAATCAACTCATCCAAACTTGGAGGTAGTAAACTTAATTGGTCTGGATCGTAAGGCTTGAACGTAGGTGTTCTCATGCGTTTGCTCATATTACAAGATAATTAGATATGTGCAAATAAAAAAGAGACTGACTCAGTTATGAGACAGCCTCCACTAGTGATAAGCACTATAAAAAAACCTACTTAAACTTTTCGATCTATAATGAGTGTAGCATTATAATTTGGTTACTCATAAAAAGTAACTTTTCCTGTTTGGATATCATACATACCTCCTACAATAGAAATATCTCCGTCCTTTTGCATTTCCGCCAGTACAGGACTTTCATCTAGTATTCTAGAAATAGTGAGTTTAACATTCTTGGCAGCAACGTTGTTTACAAACTCTAAATTTTTAGAATTCCTTAATGAGGCGTCTTCTGGGGATGAAGTACCTTCTACTGCTGGTTTAATTTTCCCTAACATAGCAGTGAGATTTCCTAATTTAGCGTCGTCACATGCTCCTTTTACAGCACCGCAGCTAGTATGGCCTAAAACCAAAATAACTTTAGTTCCTGCTAGTTTACATGCAAATTCCATACTTCCAAGTATGTCCTCATTAACAAAGTTGCCAGCGATACGAATACTAAAAATATCTCCGATGCCTTGATCAAAAATCAGCTCAGATGATACTCTAGAATCGATACAACTCAGTACAGTAGCAAACGGATACTGTCCTTTACTGGTATCTTCTACTTGTTTTAAAAGGCTACGACCTGCTTGCTTATTTTCTACAAATCTAGTATTTCCTTCTTTTAGTAACTCCACAGCAGTGACTGGAGAAATATCGGCTTGCGTTTCTTTTGTTTGTGTATTAGTATTTAATTCTAGTAAGTTCATTTTTTAATATTTTATTATGTAATGGAGTCTTTTATAGACTGATTTTTATTTAGGATCAAAGTTTTTAGTTACACTTAATATTATGATTTAAATGGTTCTGTAATATCGAGCTTAAAAAATTCTATATAACTAGGAGGATTTTCTATAATTCCTCTTTCAGAAATTAACTTAATATCAATATTTCTTTCTTTTGCTTTTAAAGCGAAATCATCTAATATCTCAATAATATCATTATCTAAAAATCGAGTCTTTCTGACATCAAGTTCTAAATAAGAGTTTTCAGGCAGACTATCCAATTCATTTAAAATAGCTCCTTTATTAAAAAACGTTACCTCTTCAGCTAAAGTCATTTTCATTTTTCCGCTTCCGCTTTCACCTTCGACCTTATGTAAGAAGTGGGAGTTCTGATAACTCTTTATCAGGATCACGACAATTCCGACTGCAAGACCTAAACCTATACCATAAAGTAAATCAATAAATACAATTCCTATCACGGTAACTACAAATGGGATAAATTGCATCCATCCGAGATGATACATCTTTTTAAATAATGCAGGTTTGGCTAATTTCCAACCGACTATAAAAAGAACTGCTGCTAATACTGATAATGGAATTTTATTTAGTAGCGTCGGAATCAATACTACAGAAATCAATAGAAAGAAACCGTGGATAATTGCAGACTTTTTAGTTCTTCCACCAGATTGGATATTTGCTGAACTTCTAACAATTACTTGAGTAATAGGTAATCCTCCTATCATACCTGAAATAATATTTCCAGTTCCTTGTGCAAGTAATTCTCTATTTGTGGGAGTTACATTTTTATGCGGATCTAATTTATCCGTAGCCTCTACACATAATAAAGTTTCGAGACTTGCGACTAATGCGATAGTAAAAGCAACTACCCATATTGCTGGATTGGTAATTTCTCCAAAGTTTGGAAAACTAAATTGACCAAGAAAAGAATCGAAATTATCTGGAACAGGAACACTTACTAAATGTTCTGCACTAATTCCAAATTTGGAGTTAGAAGCAGTTACCACATAGTAAACGATACCCAATACAACTGCTACCAAAGGCCCTTGAACCAACTGAAAGAACTTTCCTTTTTTGGATAATACATTGCTCCATAATAATAAAATAGCCATAGATATTAGGCCGATAATAGTTGACCCGAGACTAATATTACTAAATGTATCTAATATCCCAGAAAAGGTATTACCCCCATCTACCTGGGAAAATGCAAAATCACCTTCAGGGTCAGAGTCGTATCCAAAGAAGTGCGGAATTTGTTTTAGAATAATAATAATTCCTATTCCAGTTAACATTCCTTTTATGACGGAAGAAGGGAAATAATAACCAATGACGCCAGCTTTTAATATTCCAAAAACGATTTGAATGATTCCGCCTAAAACAACAGCCAATAAAAAATTTTCGAAGCCTCCTAGGGAACCGATAGCTGTTAAAACAATAGCCGCTAATCCTGCTGCTGGTCCACTAACTCCGATATTAGACCCGCTTAAGGCACCTACCACAATACCTCCTACAATTCCTGCTATTAGACCAGAAAAAAGAGGTGCTCCACTAGCTAGAGCAATACCTAAACATAAAGGTAAAGCAACAAAAAAGACTACTAAACTTGCAGGCAAATCGTTTTTTAAACTACTCATAGGTGAGTTGTTTTTATTCTTATTCATTTTGATAAAATTATGTTGATAATAAATTACAGGAAGTACTTAAAAAGTAGAAAGTAAAAAAATATAGAACTCAATAGCGATCGGGTGGGGGAGAAAAGTGTTCAATATGTGGACCTGAGAGCTGAAAATAAGAATAGATATTAGATTGCATCTCGTGATTTCTAACTTCAGGATAATCAATAAGGTATTCTACATTTAATTTAGATTCTTCCTTTGTATCTTCTTCTAATTCTTTCTCAGATTCGCCTTCTAACACATTGTCTATTATCATCAAATTATAATCATCAAAAAACACAACCTCTAGGATAACATCGCTAGATAGAATGCTCATAAATAATAACGATGTAAAGATTATCCTAATCATAATAAAACAAAAACACAATATATGGTATAAAGTTCATTAATGATAGCTTTACTGTCTAAAAAGATTATTAACTTGAACTATAATACAGTGATACGGGTTTTAGTGCTCTTTTTGTCGCGACTCTGATGTAATTCTAGTTTTTTTTAAAATACCAGTATGGATATTAAATTTGATTTAAATAGCAGCTTATATAATCGAGACCCGCAAGAAACTGTCCTCGGTCGTAAAATTATAGAGCATAGTATACTTTTGATAAATGAGATAGGTTTCGAATCATTCACGTTTAAGAAGCTTGCAAGCAAAATTAGTTCTACTGAAAAATCCATATACCGCTATTTTGAAAACAAGCATCTTCTATTATTATTCCTGACATCATGGTACTGGGAATGGGTAAACTACCTAATAAATATTAATACAAGAAATATTATAGACCCATCTAGAAAACTTAATATTGCTATCGAAAACCTGGTAAATGCTACCTCAGAAAATTTAATGAATAAATATATTAACGAAAATATTTTACACCAGGTTATTATTAAGGAGGGTGGTAAAGCCTATCACGTTATAGATATTGATGATGAAAACAAAGCAGGACATTTTCTATCATACAAAACCTTGGTTAATCAAGTGTCCAAGATAATAAAAG
Organism: uncultured Saprospiraceae bacterium; assembly: GCA_938015805.1. Lineage (GTDB taxonomy): Bacteria > Bacteroidota > Bacteroidia > Chitinophagales > Saprospiraceae > JAHDHU01. The sequence continues at coordinate 5,337 of CALLXF010000093.1, forward strand.
AGATTAATCCTAAATTTATTTACTGTAGTAGTTTAGCTAGTAATCTTTTTGAAATGGCAAATAATCAAATATATTTTGCAGAACATTTACCTCGGCTTTCAAGTTTAAAAAGTGGTAAAAAACAAAATGAGCACCTCATAGAAATGCTCAAATTTTTTACTCAAAAGATATTAGCATAATTATTTAACTGTTATTCTATTGTGTTTTTTTCTATATATGGCATGAGATAATTTTTGATTCTGTCTGGCTATCTTTTTCTGTTCTCTAAGAGTAACGATACCATCTGCCTTCGCTTTTCTTTCAGTTTTATTAACCCTTCTTTGTTGTCTATTTAGTTTTTTGATCTCTTTTTTCGTTAGAGAACCGTTCTTCTTTCCCTCCTTAATTCTTAATTTATTTTGTAAACGGTTTTGTTCTGGAGTATACGTATTAACCTGAGCTGATATACCGTAACCTGTCCATAAAAACCCCAAAAGGAATATTATCTTTTTCATTCTTCTATATTTAAGTTTATAATCTGATTGCCCCTCTTAGACTATAACTATCTTTAGTCGTTTAATCTAGATTTAGTATTAACATCACCTTAAGAGTTTATGAGTCAGATGCAAGAAATATTAAGAAAAAAATATGCTCAACGCTTTGACGAAGCGTATCAAATTTTAAATGATGAGCAGCGTCAGGCAGTAGATGCCATAGAGGGCCCAGTTATGGTAATAGCGGGTCCTGGTACAGGAAAAACCCAAATATTAGCAGTGCGTATCGGTAAGATTTTGCAACAACAAGATGTACAACCTCATAATATTTTATGTCTCACTTACACAGATGCAGCAGTAATTGCTATGCGTAAAAGGCTCGTAAAAATAATAGGTCCCGATGGTCATAAAGTACATATTTATACTTTTCATGGATTTTGTAATCAGGTTATTCAAGAGAACCTGGACTACTTCGGTAATTATAGACAGCTGGAGCCATTAGAGGATTTAGAAAAGATCGATGTGTACAAAGAGATTATCGATAACCTTCCTAATGAGCATCCGCTTAAAAGACCTAAAGGAGATGGTAGCTATGAGGCTAAAAGACTGGAAAGCTTATTTGCCATGCTTAAGAGAGAAAACATATCTCCGGAGGAAATGCTAGGTCGGATAGAATCTCATTTAAAAGAAAAAAAAGAGAGTCCGGAATTTATTTGTAAGCGTAAGACTACTCTAAAAACGGGTAAGGTTTATCTCAAAGATGATTTTAGGGATGATAAGTATCAGACTTACGTCGAAAAATTTACTGATACTAAATTGGGAACAGTACTCCTTCCTAAATATGTGGAAATCATGGATCGACGTGGGAGATATGATTATGCGGATATGATTTTATGGGTAATCGATGCATTTAATAATAATGATTCCATTTTAGCAACTTATCAGGAACGATATCAGTACTTTCTTGTAGACGAATATCAGGATACTAACGGTGCTCAGAACGATGTCCTTTACATGCTTATAGATTTTATGGACTTAGATCCTAATGTTTTTGTGGTAGGAGATGACGATCAGGCTATCTATAAGTTTCAAGGTGCAAATTTAAATAACATCAGAGATTTTAAGTCTAAGTATAACCCTCTAACCGTAGTACTTGAGAAAAATTATCGTTCCCATCAAGAGATACTAGATGATGCATCTTCTTTGATTAATTTTAATCAAGAACGCATCATAAAGGACACAGATATTACTGCAACTAAAAACCTTATCGCCGCAAAAAAAATAGAGAAACCCATCATAGAACCCGTTTTACGAGTATTTAAAAATGTGATCCATGAACAAGCTCACCTAGTAGAAATACTAGAGGAGATGCAGAAAAACAATGAGCCATTAAACGAAGTAGCAGTAATTTATAGAAAACATTCTGAAGTAAATAAAATATCGGAGGTCTTAGAAAAAAAGGAAATTCCGATTAATATCAAAAAGAAAGTTGATATCCTTAAACTTCCTTTGGTAAAAAATATACTAAACGTTCTTTATTATATCCAGTCGGAATATGATAAACCAAATAGTGAAGAAAATCGATTATTCGAATTGATGCATTATCAGTTTTTCCATATCGATTCTAGAGATATTGCAAAAATAGCAATGCATTGTCGTACCGGAACCTATAAGAATCCTATTTACTGGAGAGATGTTATTTCTGATCGTAAATTGTTAAAGGACATTGGCGTAAGCCAGATAGAAGAGATAGATAGACTCCAGTCTCTTTTGACGGTTTGGGTAGGTGATATTGCAAACGTTACTTTGCAAATGCTATTCCAGTCAGTTCTAAATGATGGTCACATACTACAATACGTGCTAAGTAGTGCTAACAAGACTTGGTTGCTACAAGTAATCAGTACTATGTTTGATTCTATAAAGGAACAGAGTAATAAAAAACCAGATATTAAGCTTAAAGATTATCTAGAAAATATAGATAAGATGAAAGCCGCAGAGCTACCGATGTCGATAAACAAAATCGTGAGTTCTAAAGAAGGAGTTCATTTTATGACTGCTCACAGTGCAAAGGGTCTAGAATTCGAGAAAGTCTTTATGATCGGTTGTAATAAACAAACATGGGATTCTAGCAGAGGAGGATTTAATCAGTACAATTATCCTGATAACGTAAACATGGATACCGTTACTAATGATGAAGATGAGAGACGTTTGTTTTTTGTATCTATGACTAGAGCAAAGTCGGAACTGTATATTTCTTTCTCAGAAAAAAGAGAAAATGATAAGGACCTTAATCCGAGTCAGTTTATAGATGAGATTATTGCTACCACGGATAGACAAATTAATTCTGTAGATGTAGACAAAGACTTACTTAATGATTTTCAGAGTTATCTATTGCTTAAAGAAAATAAGAAAGCAACGCTCATAGATAAAGATCGGATAGATGAAGTGCTAAAAGGTTATAAACTGAGTGTGACTGGACTGAGTAAGTATTTAAAATGTCCGATGACTTATTATTTTGAAACGATATTAAGAGTGCCTACTGCAAGAAATAGTAATATGGGTTTTGGTCGAGCGATGCATAAGGCGATGCAGTTGTATTTTGATAATATTAAAGATGATAAGAAACCTAATAAAGACGATTTTCTAAAATATTTTGAAAGAGGTATGCTCGAGAGTGTTGCGCATTTTACAGATAAAGAGTTTAAGAAATTGAGCGAATATGGGAAACTCGTTTTAGGATTATATCATAAAGAATATCTTGAGAATTTAGAACTGGCAAAGGACTACGGTACTGAGATACAAATCGATAATGTCGAGTGGGAGAGTGTGCCGCTTAAGGGTGTTTTAGATTTAGTAGTGATCCATAAAGATCATATCCATGTCGTCGATTATAAAACAGGAAATGGGTTTAGTGCTGATAAATCCAAGATAAAAAAACCGACCGCATCTAATGTACATGGAGGGGATTATTGGAGACAAATGGTTTATTATAAGATACTCACAGACAGCGATCGCAAGTATAATTGGAAAATGATCTCTGGAGAAATGGATTTCCTAGAACCTAAGAGGGGAACATCAGAGTTTACAAAAACACAGTTTACCATTTCTCCGACTGATATAGAGATGGTAGGTGAGCAGATAGTAGAAACATGGAAAAACATCCATGATCATAATTTTAACAATCTATGCGAAAACGAAAAATGTTACTGGTGTAATTTTGTGAGAGACGAGTATGTTTTTAGCGGAGAATTTGACAGGGATGCTTTAGAGGATAATCAGGATTTTTAAATGCGATAAATTAGAATCCTTAAACTGTTTATGTTGAAACTAGAAATCTATTATTCGATTACTTCATCTATACTAAGGTTAAAGTGAAGTAAGAATTTTTTTATCTCTAAATCGCAGATTTACAATATTATATATATCTAATAAAAAAGATGTAATGATTTGCATAGTGGCTATACTGTCTTCTACCTGTCTTATAGAAGAGAATGATATAGCATATTGCTACATCATTTAGAACAACAACGTTTACGATTACCTCCGTAAATCCTTAAGTGTAAAATGACGATCAGATCTTTGTTAGAGTTTGGTCGGACAAAAATTTGTGTTTAGTTTATATAACCCTGAAAAACACAAAAGCCCATTCGCGAAGGCGATGGGCTTATTTTTTTGGCAACTATTTATAAAGCGTTTTTACTTTATATTTTTACCATATCTCTTGTTGAGTTTTTCTAATTTAGAATCATGCTGAGATTTAGAAATTTTTCCAGCCTCTAATTTTTTCTTTAATCTTTTTACACTGAGATTATAGATTCCATCCCCTTTTGCTTTTTTGATTTCAGCGGGTTGGCCCGGAGTCCTATCCATCTGAGAAAGTCTAGCATCGAGAGCACGTTTATTCATTGCATCTTTACTACCGATTAAAATATTTAACCCTTTTTGATAATCTACCTCTGCAATGGATCCAGCTTCTTTTTGCTCGTCTAAAACTTCGATTGCCTTATTTATTTTGGTATGTATATTATATCCTTCGTAGGATATTTTAGCTTCATCTAATAAAGTCGTAGCATAAACTTCCGCCTCTTTATCTTGGTCAGTTAATGTCTGTGCAGATATCAGACCTGCGAGCAATAAAAAAAATGCGAAAAGAAATGTAGTTTTAAAAGTTCTTATTTTCATAATCTATAGATTTTATCTCTGATTTTATTACAAGTTAATAGAATTAGTTGGACACATCAACACTTTATGCTAAAAAAGTCCTCAGCTTCTACTCAGACCCATTTTCTTAAAAGCCTTGCTAAAACCTATGGTTTTGATGGAATAGGCATTTCTAAAGCTGTCAAATTAGAGAAACAGGCAAAAGAATTAGAAACTTGGCTAAATAAGGGATATCATGGTGAGATGTCCTACTTAGAAGATCACTTTGATCTTAGATTAGACCCTTCTAAGTTCTTTCCCGCTGCAAAGACCATCATTTCTTTTGTATATAATTATTTTCCTGAGGAAGATAATTTGTCTAAAGGGGACTATAAAATTGCCAGATATGCTTACGGCAGAGACTATCATAAAGTAGTCGTAAAAAAATTAAGAAAGCTTATAACAGAATTGAAAGAAAGGATTGGAGATTTTCATGCTCGTGCGTTTGTAGACTCTGCACCTATTATGGAAAGAGAATGGGCAGAAAAATCTGGGCTAGGATGGAAAGGAAAAAACACCCTCCTTATTAATAAAAATTTGGGCTCTTATTATATTATTGCCGAGATCGTCTGTGATCTGGAGTTAGAATATGATGAGATTCCTGCTGTGGATCATTGTGGTACATGCACAAAGTGTATCGACGCTTGTCCTACAGATGCCATTGCGGAAAATGGATATATCTTAGACGCTTCAAAATGCATTTCTTATTTAACTATAGAGCGTAAGAACGAAATACCAGAAGCATTTAAAGAGCAGATGGAAGGCTGGATTTTTGGTTGTGATATATGTCAGGAGGTTTGTCCTTGGAACCGATTTTCTAAGCCTAGTAAGGAGGCAGACTTTCGTCCGAATGAAGATCTCACAAAAATGAAAAAACGCGACTGGGAAGAAATTACTCAAGAGGTTTTTGACCATATATTTTTTGCGACACCTGTAAAGCGAGCTCAGTACCAGGGCCTAAAACGCAATATAGATTTTATAAAACCGATGAAGTAATTTAGTAAGCGATCCCGTGGTATTTTAAACGCTAGATCGTACACATAGATTATAGTAAAAAGAGGGGAACATATCCTGCTTTACCGATAGCGGCCAGAGCGAGAAAGATCGACAAGTGTAGTATAGGAATTAAATCGACATGATTTATTTTGGTCCGCTTTTTTATCTAATTAAAAAACGAACACACTCCATAAATATTTGCCAAACCATCGCATCTCATAATAGGACTTATTCCTCTTAACCAAAAACAAAAAATCAATACCCTTTAAATATGGAATCCCATTTGCAGTATAACTATATTGCATGTGGAGAACACAATGAATTTTAATAAAAAATATCTACTAGGAATTATCCCTCTTATTATAGTGGGTTTACTACTGTATTACTTTAGTGATATCGTTATTTATATTGTTTTAGCATGGGTGGTTTCTATGATCGGTAATCCTTTGATGCAATTTTTAAAGCGATTTGTAAATAAGAATATTGCCGCAGTACTGACATTGACCACTTTTGTTCTTTTCCTTACTTTACTGGTTTCTATTTTTATTCCTCCCTTGATGACGCAGGCAAAAAATCTGGCTAAAATAGACTATAAAAATGTGGCTCAGAGTCTGGAGGAACCATTAGAGGATTGGAGAAACTGGTTAGTAGATAAGGGATTAATATTAGAAGAGGAGATAGATAACACCCCTAGTGTTTCCATACAACCTAAAAAAGATCTTGTAGTAACAGACTGGGTTAATTTGGATTCCTTAAAGTTAGCTCATGGCGATACGCTAAGTGTGGATGGAACCCAGCTTGCTCTGATTATAAATATTAATCAGCCTAAGGAAGATATACCAGTAAAGCCTCAGACGACAGAGCATCAAAGTTTTTTTGAAAATGCTCAATCTAATATTGTACAGTTTCTAAACCCAAAACGGATTACAGGATTATTTTCTTCGGTAGTGGGTTTTTTTGGAAATCTACTAATCGCTGTTATGTCTATTTTGTTTATCTCGTTTTTCTTTTTACGAGAGCAGGGACTTTTTGACAGGATGATCGGAACCATTGTCCCTAATGAGTATGAGGCCCAGACGGTAGATGCGATTAATGGTTCTAGCAAAATGTTGATCCGTTATTTTCTTGGTGTATTAGCACAGATAACTGTGATTACTATTTTTGTTTCTTTGGTCTTGACTTTCTTAGGTGTAAAAAATGCATTGCTTATTGCTTTCTTTGCTGCACTGATGAATGTCATCCCATACGTGGGACCGTTGTTTGGAGGAACCTTCGGAGCAATCATTACGATTTCTTCTAATCTGGATTTACCTTTTTATTCTGCGATGCTTCCATTATTGATAAAAGTACTTGCAGTTATCGCAATTATGCAGCTTCTAGATAATTTTATTTTGCAGCCTTTGATTTTTGGAAGATCAGTTAAAGCACATCCATTAGAGATATTTATCGTTGTCCTTATCGGAGCTAAGCTTGGTGGAATCTTAGGAATGGTCGTAGCGATTCCTGCTTATACTGTTTTAAGAGTTATCGGTAAAGTTTTCTTTAGCGAATTTAAAGTGGTACAACGGATCACTGCAGGATTGTAAAATTTGGATATGAAAATCACTCAGCTATTTATTTACCCGATAAAAGGGCTGGCAGGAATATCTGTAAAATCGGCTCTTGTATTGGAGGAAGGGTTTGAGCATGACCGCAGATGGATGCTAGTCGATAAGGAAAATAACTTTGTGTCTCAGCGGACTGATTCTCGGCTTGCATTATTCCGGACACGGATAGATGACGATTTACTAACGGTATGTTATAAGGAAGGTAAGATTTCTTATTCGCTTAACGCGAATGAAAAATTATCTTTTCAAGCTAGAGTTTGGGATGATGTTGTTGAAGTATCAGAAGTGTCATTCGACGTAAGTCGCTGGTTTTCTGAACATCTAGATCAAGAGGTGAAATTAGTAAGGAAAAATGATCAGGCCACTCGTTATAAAAAATTAATCAAAGGACCAGAAAAAACCAAAGTCAGTTTTGCAGATGGTTATCCTTATCTCATCATCGGTACAGAAAGTATAGCTCATTTAAATAATAAATTATTTGAGCAGATCGACCTTGATCGATTTAGAGGTAATATTATTGTCGATACAACAGAGGCACATATAGAAGATACATGGGATATAATGTCTAATGGAAATGCTATTCTAGAAATCATAAAACCATGTGCTCGTTGCCAGGTGATCAATATAGATCAGACCTCTGCGGAAAAGTCAAAAGAGCCGCTAAAGACATTATCTACTTATCGTTCGAGAGAAAAAAAAATATACTTTGGTGCAAATGCCATAGCCTTAGAGACTGGGATTCTATCAGTCGGAGATGAGATTTCATTCTGATCAGTTACTGAAAATAATAAGCTTACAATTTTTACTGCTAACTAGGATAACTAACTTAGCAGTTCACAATAGCATAAGACTATCATACACAAAATATTAAAGGACGTTTACGGGTACAGCACTTTCCGATCTAATCAGCAAGAAGTTATCGAGCATATTTTAGAAGGCCAAGATGCTCTAGTGATTATGCCTACGGGAGGTGGGAAATCTCTTTGTTTTCAAATTCCAGCGTTGGCTTTTGAAGGACTCACGATAGTAGTTTCCCCGCTGATCGCTTTGATGAATGATCAAGTGTCTGCTTTAAAGCAACTCGGCGTAAAAGCAGAAGCCCTACATAGTAATCATTCAGGAAATGCCCAAGATGCCATTTTACAGCGTGTCTCTAATAATGAAGTAAAAATGTTATATGTATCCCCAGAACGCTTGATGACTCGTCCTTTATTGGAGTTTCTGAGAGGACAAAAAATATCTCTAATCGCAATAGATGAGGCTCATTGTGTATCGGTTTGGGGAAATGATTTTAGACCAGATTATGTCGAACTGGGAAGGCTAAAAGAATTTTTTCCCACAGCTAATACCATTGCACTAACGGCCACTGCCGATGCTGCTACACAGAAAGACATCATTGCTCAACTAAGACTAAAAGGGGACAAAAAATTCTTAAGTTCTTTTGAGAGAAAAAATATTCTTACAATTTCCAGACCAGGTCAGAAGCGTATCCAACAAATGGCAGCGTTCTTAAAAAATAAAAGAGATCAGAGTGGGATCGTTTACTGCCTCAGTCGTAATGGAACAGAAGGAGTAAGAGATGGTCTGGTAAAATTAGGATATAAAGCAGAGGCATATCACGCAGGTCTCGATGCAATGAAACGATCTTACATCCAGAAAAAATTTCAGGATGATGAGATACAGATTATTTGTGCAACGATAGCTTTTGGAATGGGTATCGATAAGTCTAATATCAGATGGGTGGTCCATTATAATTTGCCTAAAAATATAGAAGGTTACTATCAGGAGATCGGTAGAGCAGGACGTGATGGAGAGGCTTCTGAGACCTTACTGTTTTACAGCTGGGCTGATAAAATTAAGCTGCAGTCTTTTATAGATGACAGTCCTGCAAAAATCGAATTTAGAAAAGTGCAGACCGTAAAATTAGATCGTATGTGGCAGTTTGCTAGTTCGTCTGATTGTCGTACTAATACGATACTTAATTATTTTGATGAGTATAAAAACGAGCCCTGTGGGCACTGTGATAACTGTCTAGATCCTCCACCAGTTATAGATGGTACTCGGTTTACACAGATGGCATTGTCTGCGATTATAAGAGCAGAAGAGAGAGTAGGTTTAAATACATTAGTAGATATTTTAAGAGGATCTTATAAACAAGAAATCCAGGCAGGAGGATATCAGCATTTAAAAACTTTTGGGGTAGGGCGAGAGATTCCTTTTTTAAACTGGACTCATTACATTACCCAGATGATAAATCAGGGTATTATAAAGTTAGATGTCTCTGATGCTTCTAGATTAAAAAGGACTCCACTCTCTGATCCGATTCTAAAAGGGGAGCAAACCGTTAGTCTTACCGAATTTAAAAAAGACACAAAAGCGGTAAAAGTGGAGAAAATAAAACTAAACTTAGACAACTTAGATTTCAATGATGACCTCTTTAGCCAGTTAAGAGAGTGGCGAGCGGAGGAGGCTGCTACACAAGGCGTCCCAGCATTTGTGATTTTTCATGATAAGACATTAAAGTTATTAGCAGCTGCTATTCCTAAAACCAAGAGAGAATTACTCACGATCGATGGTATAGGTAAAGTAAAGATGGAAAAGTATGGGGCTGACATATTAGAAATTTTAAAATCATAAATGGGGTAAATTTTTCAAGTAAAACTTGTAAATCTAAAAGCCGCTAGTCAACAAAAAATCTCTCAGAGCCCTTTGTGCCTATTAATAAAATGACTTGTAAAAAACTATAAACCCTCTTAGAGAATGATGTATTTACGTTTACTACTATGTTCATAATTTATACCTTTGGAAACCTAAACTGAGAATATGATATTTGATTGTGGAATAGAAGTAAAAGAAGATATAAAAGCACTTCTTTTTGATCTTGACGGAACGCTAGTAGATAATATGCATCTGCATATACAAGCATGGGTACGGGCAGGTAAAGAGTTTTCCATTCCGATAACCGAGGAAATGATAGTGATTAATGCTGGGATTCCTACTAAGCAACTGATCAGAAAACTTAGTGATGAGAATAATTGGACTATAGATGAGAAAGCCTTTACAACTGTAAAGCAAAGATTGTATAAAGAAGTGAAGGCCGCTGCTGGAGCGATTGTTAAAATAGAACCTATAATTGCTATTGCAGAATATTATCGTGGTAAGTTACCGATGACGATAGGAACTGGGTCAAGTAGAGGAAATGCTATTGCAGCTTTAGAAGATGCAAGAATATTAGACTGGTTTGATTTAGTAATATCAGCAGATGATGTCACCTTTCCAAAACCACATCCGGAAGTTTATTTAAAAGGAGCTGAATATGTAAGTGTAGATCCTAAGCATTGCCTAGTTTTTGAGGATGGAGATAAAGGAATAGAATCTGCAATAGCCGCCGGTATGCAATGGGTAGATGTTAGGAAATACCTTAAGTAGTAGAAGGATTTATGTAGTTGTTAAAAAGTATTAAGCTATTATTAATAAAAAAAGATCCTGGAGTATTACCCCAGGATCTTTTTTTTCCCATTTAAATTTTGAATCTGTTTACATTCGATACCTCATTCCAAAATATATATTTCTCCCAAAAATCGGTCCCCATACCAGTGAAGCATCGAAATAAGGAGAGTTTGGATTTATCGCCGATACGATCGGATCATCCAGTTTGTAATCAAGAATATTTTCTATCCCTGCATATATTTCAAACTGTTGTTCTTTCCACACTTTCCTAATCTGAGTATTAGCTAAAAAAAATGGTTCCGCTGTTTCGTTAGGTCGTAATGCTACTGGTAAAAAGTAGGTTCCTGGAATTCTTTGTGAGCCCTTCCAATTTACAGTAAGATCGACATGCCATCCTTTTGGCATTTCGTAAGCGGTATTTATAAAAGCTCTATGGAATGAATTAAAAGGAATCGTACGTATAGTATTTCCAAATTTGGCCTCAGCAAAATTATAACGGTATGCCATACGTATATTTAACTTGTCTATAGGTTCTAGATCTAGCTGAGACTGGAAACTATGGGCATAGGAATTACCATTTTGGTTTGTATAATTAATAGTACCTAGATGATCTCCATTGTAATCCATGATGACTTGATTGTCAAATTTAGTATAATAATAATCTAGACTAAGTACTGCTTTACGTGTCCCTATGTAAATATTTTGTGTCCAGTTTGCTCCCATGTTCCACGCTTTCTCTCTATCTAATCCGTAAGGCTTATTACTGTCATCCCCAGATATTGAGTAATTTCTGTTTGAGGCAAACATTCCAGTATTTTCTGCAAAAACATTGGGCGTACGCCATCCACTTCCCGCTACTATTCTAAAAACAGCATCTTCTGTTGGAGCATATCTAAAATGTAATCTCGGTGTAACTTGGAAACCATAATTATTATGTTGATCTCCTCTGATTCCTGCAACGAGCGTAACTTTTTCTGTCGGTAAATACGTGTATTCTAAAAATGCACCAGGGATCATCTCATCACGATTGTAATTAATAGTCTGGTCGTATGTGACGCTTTCGTCTATTTTATCAGATAAGAAACTAGCTCCGATTTTATATACATGTTCTGGAGAAGATAATTCGCTTTGGTAAATAAAATTAGCATAGAGATTTTGATGATCTACGTTATATAAACGCGTACCATAGAGCTTGTTTTCGACATGATTTCCAGCAGATAATTGTAACCCAAAACTAGAATTGTTTTCTTCAGAAATCACCTTTCCGATTTTACTCCAAGTTTCTATTTTTGATAGTTCAGTCGATGCTCCCCAGAATGGGCTAACGCTTCCGGGAAGTGGTTGTGTTGTATAATCTACATTTCTAGGATTGTAATCAAATTGTCCAGCCGTTTTATCCGAACTGCTATACTTGACACCCAGCTGAGCTTGCCATCCATTTGCATTTTGATATTTCCATCTATTGATACCGATAAAATTATCCATAAGGGCATTATCTAAAAAACCGTCATCGTTACCATCGATTCTTTTATGTCTACTCGCAGAGTGTAATAAAAATGCAGTCGAAAAATTCTTATTGATCTTGTGTGAGGTAAAAAGATTTGCCTCATATCGACCGCTGATGTCTCCATATAGATTTATAAAAACATTATCTTTTTTTTCAGGTTTTCTAAGTTCTATATTGATCTGTCCAGTCATGCTCTCAAAACCATTGACCACACTACCGGTACCTTTACTGAGTTGTATACTTTCTACCCATGCACCAGGGGTGAGACTGAGACCTTCTACAGCACTTATGCTTCTGATATCTGGAATCAGTTCTCTAGAAATTTGCACATACTTTCCGGCAAGACCTAGCATTTGTATCTGACGAGTCCCAGTAACTGCATCTGTAAAACTCATATCTATAGATGGACTAGTTTCAAAACTTTCTGACAGACTGCAGCACGCTGCTTTACACAGTTCTTCCTCGGATACAGTTACCGTTTGTAAAGGATCTATAAATGATATTTCTGAAGTGTTTTTACGATGCGTTATAACCACTTCATCCATTACAAGATTACTATTCATTACGTGATAAAAATTATTAAGATGAGAAGTATTAATCGTATCATTATTAAAACCTACATAACTGATAACTAACATATCCGTAGCCGATATTCTTCCCACCTCAAAAGCACCGTCTATATCTGTTGTCGATCCTAGGGGAGCATTTAACCATTGTATAGTCGCTCCGATTAAAGGTAAATCAGATCCATCCTCTTGTCTTTCTACAACATGACCTTTTAAAAATGGAGATTGCTCTTCTAGGTGCTGGTGCTCTACATTATGATCGTCAACCATATGATCTCCGGTTTCTAGATGGGCTTCCATATCTCTATACTGGCAGCACATCGGAAGATCGTTATAGACGTCTAAAGGAGCTTTTCCTAATTCCGTATCGTACCCGACTGCATTAATAGCATCCGATATTATTTTTCTATCAAAACCCTCGCTAACTTCTAAATAAAGTAGATTGTCACTCAGATTATAATTGGCGTTATTTACACCATTAACTTTTTTTGCTGTTTTCTGGATAGTCGTTTTACACATACCACATGCTCCAGATACCTTTAGTTGGATTTGATTTTGGCTTACGCCAATGGTACTAAATCCTAAAAAAATAAAAATTATTACAAGCTTATTAAGCCTTGTCAATATATTATTCATAATTGTATTTTGCTGAACGTTAAATACCACTTAGAAGTATAATTATAAAAATGGTATTAAAAATTTACTGTCAGGACATGAATATCCCTGGGAAACGATCTAACAATAGGCTGGCGGATGCCAAGTGATGACTTGATAGTCAAAGGTGTAATCAAAGAAGTAGTCAAAGGTATAACTGTAATCTTTAGTAATGATTTGTAGGATATCAAAAGAAAAATTTTCTAATGTAAAACTGATACCACAACAGATACCACTACATGTAAAGTCACAGTCATGACTATCTTGAGAAGAATGAGATTGCTCAGTGGCATTACCACCACAGTGGTCACTTCCGGCACAACAGGGAATAGCGACCTGAGTACAGACAATAAATGCTAATATGAGCGAAATCAATTTCACAACGCAAAATTAATCATTAATTACTGCAACAGTTCTGCAATAACATATGATTTGCAAAAAAAGATCATCAGGTGATAAATCTCAATTAATATTTTGTCTACATGCAATATTATTTTGAGTTCTCTTTTTTTAAAATTTAGTTTTTACGGATGTACATGGAAAGGTATAGATTGTATCACTTCTCCTGTTCCAGCTTCATGGCCCCATACCTTAGCTTCTAAGATCCAGTCAGAGTGTGCCATCACACCATTCTCATTACTTAAAAGAAACGTATCGCTATAAGTATATTTTCCAGATAGATCATGTACATGAGGTTGCGTAGGCATATTATAAACCTCTTCATTAGTGGCTGCATTATATATTCTTACATTAACATGATGTACAGGTTCGCCATTTGTACTTTCAAAATCTATAGAAATATCGATTGTATCATTTACGTTTTTATCCGTAGTGTCAGGCGAATTAACAATATTAGAATAACTAAAATCCGAGGAGGATTCTTCTTCACTACAGCTAGTAATTAGGACTAAGTTGAATACTAAAACCAAAAACATCACTTTTTTCATAATTCTATTTTAATGTAATATCTATACGTAAAATTAAAAATCTACTATAAACTTTAAATCACTTCTATATCCTAATCACTGCATTAGCCGACAATTACCATTAAAATATTATACTGATAATATTGAGATCTAATTCTACCTTTACTACCACAAAATGATCAAAAATGTTTTGGAACAAGAAAGAAAAATTTAAAGCTCCTCAAGTAACAGATACTAATTTTAATGATCTCGTATCTACATCTGAGGTTCCAGTCCTATTAGATTTTTACGCAGACTGGTGCGGGCCTTGTAAAATGTTAGGACCCATCATTGATGAATTGGCGGAAGCCTACCAGGGAAAAGCTTTAGTAGCTAAAGTAAATACGGAACAAAATCCTGGTCTCTCTCAGCATTTTAAAATCAAATCTATACCTGCCTTATTTGTTATTAATAAAGGGCATGTCCAAGAACGATTCCAAGGTATCATTCCTAAACCTAATCTGGAAGAAATCTTAGATGAGTATATCGCTGGAACCGACGAAAAGGGACGGTTACCAGGAAATGTATCCGAGGAAGAAGAATAATACTTTTAAACTGGAAGACGCTAAATTTTTACTTACCTACTTGCCAGTTATTACTTAGATAAGTTGCCGTTATACAATAGATTAAGCAGTATTTTCTTTTTTACGATTATGTTTGTAAAGTCTAAAATTCCATTGGGTTAAACCCAAATAATATTTACATATTTTATATTATTCCGGTATAGTCTAATCTTGCTTTGCAAAAACTTTTTGGAGTAGAGTAGATGTACGCTGATTTAAGTCTGTCCGAATTCCTTTTTCTTTTATTTCTACTAAATCAAATAATCCGACCAGTGCTTTAGAAGATACGTGATCTGCGAGATCTGGATTTACATCTTCTAATAATGGAATGGAATTATATTTATTTACCGCATCTGACCATAAATCTAATGCTCCAAATTTATTAAGCGAATTAACCAATACTGGTTTAAATTCATTGTACAATGGATTATAGGTGTTATTATGCAGATAGGTGGTAGCTGCATTTTTTTCTCCCATTAAAATACCCATCACATCATCAAAAGACATCTTCTTTATAGCATCTAGAAATATAGGACCAGCTTTAGAGGCTGCATCTTCAGCACCTTGGTTTATTTTCATGATTACCTGCTCTTCAAGATTAGTAAATCCGGGAATATATTTTAGTTTGCTAATTACGGTATTAGCCTCCTCAGGCAGTAAGATTTTATAAGCAGATTTATAATATCCGTCTTTAGCTGAAAGAAAATCTACACTTTCTCCAACACCTAAGTTCAGTGCTTCTTTTAAGCCTCTAGAGATATCTGCATTACTTAAAGCAGCAGTACCTACACCATCTAATACCTTTTGGAAGTCTGCAGGATCACAAGAGATTAGGAATAAAGAAGTCATTAAAAGGATCAAGTAATTTTTCATGTTTATTTTTCTTTAGGACGAAGCTAAGGAAGTTATTAGTCAATTAGATACTGCAGTTTAAATCTTTTTTAACCCTTTTACATTAGTAAATGGGCTTACATAAATTTTTTTCATCTTTTTTTTATTTCTCAGGCAACCTTTATTCTAATAGTTGCACATAGTTAGTTATCAAGCAATTTTATATATCATTATTTAAAAAGAATCAACATGAAAAAAATTAAACATTTAGTATTATTTCTACTAACCACATGTATGCTGAGTGCACAGAATACTGTGGTAGATATTATTGTTAACAGTCCTGATCATGAGACTTTAGAGGCGGCAGTTATTGCTGCTGATCTTGCTACTACACTGAGTGGACCAGGTCCATTTACAGTATTTGCACCTACTGATGCAGCGTTTGATGCATTACCTGCAGGTACTGTAGATGCTTTATTAGCGGATCCATCTGGCGAACTAACTGATATTTTATTATATCATGTTTTAGGAGCGGAGGTAATGAGTGGAGATTTATCTGACGGACAAATGGCAACCACCCTAAATGGAAAAGAAATAACTGTCAAAATAGAGAATGGAAATGTATTTATAAACAATGCTCAGGTTACGGTAGCGGATATCCCTGCGGATAATGGAGTAGTACATGTTTTAGATGCTGTATTATTACCACCTTCTATTACTGTAGTAGATATTATAGTAAATAGTCCTGATCATGAGACACTAGAAGCTGCAGTGATAGCCGCTGACTTGGCAGGAACATTAAGTGGAGATGGACCATTTACAGTATTTGCACCTACTGATGCTGCATTCGATGCATTACCTGCAGGAACCGTAGATGCTTTACTAGCAGATCCTTCCGGTGATCTAACTGATATTTTGTTATATCATGTTTTAGGAGCAGAAGTGATGAGTGGTGATTTATCTGATGGACAAATGGCAACTACACTCAACGGAAAAGATATAACCGTTACAATAGATAACGGAAATGTATTTATAAATAATGCTCAGGTTACAGTTGCAGATATTCCTGCGGATAATGGAGTGGTACATGTTATCGATGCAGTTCTTTTGCCTCCTGTAAATACTATTGCTGATGTTGTGATAAATAGTCCTGATCATGAGACTTTAGAAGCAGCAGTAATAGCAGCTGATTTAGTTTCCACTTTAAGTGGAGATGGGCCTTTGACATTATTTGCTCCTACAGATGCAGCGTTTGATGCACTTCCGGC
>CALLXF010000094.1 GCA_938015805.1 uncultured Saprospiraceae bacterium
TTACCGCAAATTGATTTTGCGGCTAATAATATTATGTTTCGAAAGATAAATCAACTTCAATTTAGAATCGATTTAAGAAGATTACCGCAAGTATACCTTGCGGAAAAAGATTAGCGTTCGACTCCCTTATTGTTTTCATAAATAAGAATCAAATTTTTAATCACCAGAAATGATTTTTCTTAAAGTGCCCGGAGAGGGAGTCGAACCCTCACGCCCATACGGACACATGGCCCTCAACCATGCCTGTCTACCAATTCCAGCACCCGGGCGGATGAATGGAATGCGAAACTAAATAAATTTAGTAGCAGGAACAACAAATCTCAAAAGATTATAAAAGTAACATCCATCTATTTTAATATCTTCATATTATGCGATGGAAATCTACAGTCATAAAACCCTTTGCTAAATACATTTCCGAAAGTATAAAACGAGATGCCGCTCATGCAGTTGCTGATCAAGATAAATGGCGTAAAAGACTAATTTCTAAGGCAAGCCTAACCGTCTTTGGAAAAGATCAAGCTTTTACTGAAATAAAATCTTACAAAGATTTTAAATCTAGAATACCTGTCCGAGATTACGAAGGACTCTCCTCTTATATCGAACTGATAAAGCAAAAACAGCCTAATGTGCTTTGGCCCGGTAGCCCTAAGTATTTTGCCAAAACATCAGGAACTACTTCAGGCGTAAAATATATTCCAATTACCAAGGATAGCATCCCTTATCATATTAAGGCAGCCAGGAACGCACTACTGAGTTTTGCATATATTAATAATGCCTTGGATATTTTTGATGGAAAACTAATCTTTCTCTCTGGCTCTCCAGTATTACATAAAGTAGCCGATATAAATACGGGAAGATTATCTGGAATCGTAAATCATGAAATACCTACTTGGATTCAGGCAAATCAGATCCCATCTTATAAAACTAATTGTATCGAGGACTGGGAAGAAAAACTAGACGCAGTAGTCAAAGAAGCATTAGCTACAGATCTCAGGGTCATCAGTGGAATTCCACCATGGATACAGATGTTTTACGATAAACTCATTCGCGAAAGCGGAAAAGAAACCATCCTAGATATTTTCCCTAACTACAAAATCTTTGCTTACGGAGGAGTAAATTTCCAACCCTATAAACAGAGTCTAGAAAATCTAGTGGGAGCTTCTATTCCTAGTTTTGAGACCTATCCAGCTTCTGAGGGATTTATTGCTTTCCAAGATCAACTACCTGAAGATGGCCTACTGCTCAATAGCAACGCTGGAATCTTTTACGAATTTGTACCATTATCAGAAATTCATAACAATAATCCCATCCGATTATCCTTACCTGAGGTACAAACTGGAACTGATTATGCCGTAATTATAAATTCTAATGCAGGCCTATGGGGTTACAACTTAGGAGATACCGTTAGGTTTGTATCGACTGACCCTTATAGACTCGTTGTGAGTGGACGGGTTAAGCATTTTATCTCTGCTTTTGGCGAACATGTCATCGGAAAAGAAGTAGAGCAAGCACTAGCAGATGTGGATATGGCCTATAAAACTTCAGTAGTGGAATTTACGGTCGCTCCTCAGGTAACTCCTCGGGATGGTAGCCTTCCTTACCATGAATGGATGATAGAATTTGAACAAATGCCAACTGATATGACTACATTATCTAAACAGATAGATGATAATTTACGTCAGCAAAATATCTATTACAATGATCTGATTAGAGACAAAATCTTACAACCGATCGTAATTACTCCACTCAAAAAAGGTGCCTTTAGAGATTATATGAAGTCTATAGGTAAGCTAGGAGGCCAAAACAAAGTGCCTCGCTTATCTAACGATCGTAAGATTGCCGAAAACCTAGAAAAATATAAATTGTAAACTATGGGTTTTAAGTCTACACTACTAAAGCCGTATGCAAAATATATTTCGCAAAAAATAGCTAAAGAAGCTCTTAACGCCGCAGCTATTCAAGATCAGACTTTACTTAAAAATATTCGTTTTGCAGAGGAAACCATTTTTGGGACAGACCATCGTTTTAAAAACATTAAAAGTCATCAAGACTATAAAAAGCAAGTTCCGATCAGAGAATATCCTGCTCTAAAAAAATACATCGATCGCTTTTTACGAGGTGAAAAAAATGTGTTATGGCCAGGTTTACCTAAGTATGTAGTGGGTACTGCTGGGACTACAGGAGGAATAAAACACATTCCGCTTTCTGCAGAGAGTATGCCTTATCATCTCAAGACTGGAACTAATGCCGGTCTGTCCTATGCGTATCAAAACGGACTGATGGATATGTTTGATGGCAAGTTGATTTTCTTAACTGGATCTCCGCTACTCAGTAAAATAGGTGACATACCTACTGGTCGCCTATCTGGTATCGTTAATCATGAAATTCCCGCTTGGTTACGACCGAGCCAGCTCCCAAGTTTCGAGACGAATAGCATCACAGACTGGATACATAAAGTGGATGCTATAGTAAAAGAGACCCATAATCGCGACATGAGAATGATCAGCGGCATCCCACCATGGATCGTCATGTACTTAGAAAAACTACTGGACTATACAGGTAAAAAAAGAGTCATCGATATTTTTCCTAATCTCCGATTACTCATCCACGGAGGTGTCAGCTATAAACCTTATCAGGATGTTATTAATAATCTGATAGGAGCACCTATTTCTTTTATGGAAACATATCCATCTACAGAGGGATTTATTGCTTTCCAAAATGGCCCGCCAGAGGAAGGTCTTTTGCTTAACGCTAATGGAGGTGTATTTTTTGAATTTGTACCAGCGGAAGAAATATTTGATGAGCAACCTACCCGATTACACTTACGTGATGTCGAGCTAGATAAAAACTATGCAGTCATTATTAATAATAACGCAGGTCTCTGGGGATCGATCATCGGGGACACCGTAAAATTTTGTTCGCTAGATCCATATCGATTATTTTTTACCGGTCGTATTGCACAGTATCTTTCTGCTTTTGGCGAACATATAATTTCGTCAGATGTAGAGGAAGCGATCAGCAGAGTATTATTTAAATCCGCAGATAAAGTCAAAGAATTTACTGTCGCTCCTCACATAGACAAGGACAATAGTTATCATCACTGGCTGATAGAATTTCAAAATGATCCTATAGATTTATCTCATTTTGAACAGCAATTAGACCAAGAAATGCAAAACCAAAATTTCCATTATAAAGACTTAGTTCAAGGAAAAATAATATCTCCTTTAAAAGTTACAGTGCTTAGAAAAGATGGCTTTCGCCAATATTTACATAGTAAGGGAAAACTCGGCGGTCAAAATAAAGTCCCTCGGATCGCTAACGATGATACTATCTCAAATGCATTACTGAATTACAAAAAATAACAATGCTCACTCGGCTAGGACGATCAGAAAATTAAGCAAACAAAAAAGCAAATAAGAGAAAACACCAACTTTAAGCTTTCCTTAAGGTAAAATGGGCTTTTTACAGCTATTTTTAAAGTAATAAGTTCGTTATTCTATTATCGACTAATATTGCTCTATTCCTATAATTAATGTAATTTTGCACCCCTATGTTTAAAAAGTTTTTACTTCTATTTGTGGTAATCGGATCTCTAGCTTCTTGTAAGACAGAATATGAGAAAATCAGGTCTAGTAACGATCCTGTAAAGATTTTACAAGCCGCACATGATAATTATGAAAAAGAAGAGTGGTATACGGCTCAAACCTTATACGAACTAGCTATTCCTTTTTATAGAGGTAAAAAAGAAGCGGAGGACTTATTCTATAGATTTGCTTATACCCACTATTATTTAAATGAGTTTATTTTATCAGCTCACTATTTTAAGACTTTTTCGACTTCGTTTTATAATAGTCCTAGAAGAGAAGAGTGTGATTTTATGTCTGCGTTCTCTAATTATAAGCTGAGTCCATCTTTTAAACTAGACCAAAGCCATTCGCAAAAAGCGATCGATGCCTTTCAGCGTTTTGTAAATACCTACCCTACTAGTGACAGGGTTGCCCTGTGCAATGAATATATTGATGAGATAAGAGCAAAATTGGAACTTAAGGCCTTTGATCAAGGTTTACTGTATTACAACATGAAGCAGTATAACTCTGCGATATATTCTTTTGAGAGTATGTTAAAAGATTTTCCTTCGACCTCTAAGGGAGAAGAAGTAAGATATCTCATGATTAAAGCAGCATATGATTTTGCGGAAAATAGCGTTTATGAAAAAAAATCAGAACGATATCAGACTGTGATAAATAACTTAAAGAAGTTTAATAAAAAATACCCGACCTCTAAATATAAAAGAGAGTTGGTTACCATAGAAAATGATAGTTTATCTAAATACACTAAATACAAATCATGACAGATATTAAGTCTAAAGTTCAAGGCATAGAGCCGAGTTGTAGAGCAAGAGATATAAAATCTTTTGCTAATAAAACAGAGAACATTTACAAAGCAATAAACATCATCGATAAGAGAGCAAAACAACTAGCTGTTGATGTAAAATCAGAATTACACGGTAAGCTTGAGGAATTTGCAGTACAAACGGATACTATCGAAGAGATCCATGAAAATAAAGAACAAATAGAAATTTCTAAATTCTACGAGCGTATGCCTAATCCTGGTATCATTGCTACTGAGGAGTTTCTTAGTGATCAGCTAGAGTATAGACATAAAAATGCTGAGAACGAAGAGGAAGAAGAAATCAAAGATATCGAGGACTAATCACGATCTGTGTCCCTAAAAGGAAAAAAAATAATTATCGCTGTCTCCGGAAGTATTGCTGCCTACAAAGCACTTTACTTAGTCAGACTGATGATAAAAGAAGGTGCAGAGGTTAAAGTACTGATGACCCATTCAGCTACAAAATTCGTTTCTGCACTTTCTTTCTCTACCCTTTCAAAAAATCCAGTTTATACTTCTGTAATAGATAACGAGGCATGGAATAATCATGTCGATCTAGGAATATGGGCTGATGCAATGATCATTGCTCCAGCAACTGCCGCCACTATAGGTAGAGCTGCAAATGGAATTTGTGATAACATTGTTACTGCAGTTTATCTCTCTGCAAAATGTCCTGTCTTCTTTGCTCCTGCCATGGATCTGGATATGTGGGAACATCCTAGCACAAAAAACAACATTCTTAAATTACAGTCGTATGGTAACCTTATCATACCCGTAGGTGACGGAGAGCTGGCAAGCGGACTAGTAGGTAAAGGAAGACTGGCAGAACCAGAAGATATTTTTACTTACATCGATCAACATCTCTCAAAAAAAAAAGACCTCACTAATCGATCAATAATGATCACGGCTGGACCGACAATAGAAAAAATCGATCCGGTACGCTTCCTTACAAATCCTAGTAGCGGTAAAATGGGTATTGCTCTAGCAGAGGAATGTGCAGATCGTGGAGCTATTGTTACTTTAATATTGGGCCCGACCCATATAAAAACCGATCATCCTCTTGTAAAAACGATACATATAGAATCTGCCGAACAAATGTATCAAGCGGCTTTGGAGCACTACCCTAAGTCAGATATAGGAATCCTAGCAGCAGCAGTAGCAGATTATAGACCTGCTGACTATTCTGATACTAAAGTAAAAAAGAAAGAGGGAGATCTATCCATTCCTTTAGAACGTACCACTGATATCGCTCAGTCTCTAGGTAAAGAAAAAAGAGAGAAGCAAATTCTAATCGGGTTTGCATTAGAAACAAATAACGAAATAGAAAACGCCAAAAAGAAGATACAGCGAAAAAACTTTGACTTTATCGTTTTAAACTCACTGCGTAACAAAGGGGCCGGTTTTAAAGTCGATACTAATAAGATATCTATCATAAATAATGATCATGGGATAAAAGACTTTAATCTCAAAAGTAAAAAAGACGTAGCCGTGGACATTGTGGATGAATTAGTAAGTTTGTATAACTTAAAGAATAAATAATAGCCTTTTTTAGTTAATTAAGTACACCACTTTATTGTTTTAAAGATACCCGATCAAAGAAAATAAATATGAAATACTTTTTATTAATTCCGCTTCTGCTCTGCTCGATACTAGCAAAGTCTCAGGAAATAAAAATGACTGTTTCCGTAAAAGTAACAGAGGCTAAACTGGCAGACCCCCGTGTTTTTAAAACCTTAGAAACAGCAATTTCCGAATTTTATAATCTCACACAGTTTACAGAAGACGAATTTGAAGATGACGAAAGAATCGAAGCTAATTTACAAATCGTAATCAACGAAGAGCTATCCACTACAAATTTTAGTGCAGACTTTATATTCCAAGTATTGAGACCAGTTTACAATAGTAATTATACTACTCAGACTCTAAATCATATCGATAATTCAGTAAACTTTACTTATCAAGAATTACAACCGTTACAAAATAATACGGATGTATACACTGATAATCTATCCGCAATGCTGACGTTTTATGCTTACATTATCATAGGCATGGACTACGATAGTTTTGCCCCATTAGGAGGAGAAGAGCATTTTGACAAAGCCTATACTGTGATGAATAATGTTCCTGTAAATAATAATGATGCAAGCTGGAAACCTAAGCCTAATACTAGAAGCAGGAACACACTGATTAATAATTTACTCCACCCTTCTATGAAACCTTTTAGACAGGGATTCTATGAGTACCACCGACAGAGTCTAGACCTCATGCATGAAGATCCACTAAAGGGTCGTGCCGTTATGGCAAGCGTTTTAGAAACGATTCAAAGCGTAGAAAATAATTACCCTAACTCTATGCCGGTGAGAATATTTTGTGATAGTAAATCAGAGGAAATCGTTCAAGTTTTTCTTCCGTCAAAATCGCAAGAGAAAAAGAAAATCTACAGAGTAATGGTGGATATAAATCCGGCTCAGGCCAATGATTATGTCCCTTTAAAAATATAGTGGTTGAAAAATATTGTCATTTTTGCCTCTGGGAGAGGATCTAATGCGCAGAAAATTATAGCGTATTTTAAGGACTCCGATCAAGTAAACATAAGGTGTATTATCGCATCTAAGCAGACCGCAGGTGTTTTGGATTTGGCTAAAGCCAATGAAATTTCTTCGCTTGTATTAGATAAACAAAATTTTAATAATACAGATGATATTCTAACTACATTAAAGGAATGTAAAACAGATCTGATCGTCCTAGCAGGATTTTTGTGGAAAATTCCTTTGTATTTAGTAAAAGCATACCCTAAAAAAATCGTCAATATCCATCCCGCTCTACTTCCAAAATATGGAGGTAAAGGAATGTACGGACATCATATCCATAAGGCTGTAAAAGAGGCCAAGGAAAAGGAATCTGGTATTACCATACATTACGTAAATGAAATCTACGACGATGGAGAAATCATTTACCAGACTTCAACAGAATTATCTAATGATATGACAGCTGATGATATCGGAGCGGCTGTATTAAAATTAGAGCACAAGCATTTTCCCAGAATAATCGATAAAATATTATTACCCTAATAAGCGTTATATCGATCCAATCTTTCCCTTCTTGATATTTAGTATTACTTATTTCTTAAAGAAAGAAATACCCAAATCAAACATTTTTATCTCTTTAAAGTATGTAAAGAAAACATTACTTAATTTTTAAAATTAAACAGATGAATAATCAAAGCAATGAAAATGGAATGGGAGGAATTCTAAAATGGATTATCCCTTTATTAATCATAGGAGCGGGAATCTGGTTTTTTACTAAAGATGGTCTAACTGAGGAATCTAATGATATCGACAGTACAGAACAGGTCATAAACGATAATAATACATCTTCAAGTGATCAATCTCCAACTAGCGAGAGACCAAGTACTAGCTCCTCAAATACTAATGCAATCCAACAGTCTAATAACGCTGCCCCACCTCAAGATAGAGTGTATATGGATGATAACAGAAACATCGTCGATGGCAATGGAAAAATATTAGCAGCCAAAGGAGAGTATAAAGAAATGGATGGCTATTATGTAGATAGACAAGGAAAAAAGATAGGCCTCTTATCCAAAATAGGTTCGGCGGTAAGTGGAGCGGCCACTAAAACGGCAGATGGATTTAAAAAAGTTTTTTCTAAGCTGTTTAAAGGAAAAGAAAAAATAGGTTCGACCTACTTACTAACCCAAATAGAATTTGATAACACCTCCCATAAGATTATAGATTTTTCAAAAGGAGAAGTAGAAGGTCTAGCCGCCGCCTTAAAAGAAATGCCAGATGCAAAAATAAAAGTACGCGTCTACTCTAACGATGGAAAAGATGATAAAGAAAATAAGGAGTTTACTACGCTTCGAGCAAACGTAGTTCACGATATGCTCGTGACGCTAGGTGTAAAAGAAAATCAAATATCTTTTGAAGGAATGGGTAAAAAAGATGCTGTAAAAGCAGCCGCAGAGAAAGTAGAAATCAAAGTGGAACAAACTGCCGAATAATCAACATTATAAATTTTACTTATTTAAAAAGAGTAAAAGACGTATTCCGTATTTTACTCTTTTTATTTTCTACTATATCAGAAAGGCTTTAATTTATATTTCAGTAAAAGTTCCATTAGGAACAGATTCTATGACCTCTATATTCGACAACTGATACTTTCCGCGATTACCGGATAGCAGTATTCTACCATATTGTTTATAGTCTTTCCATGGTGTTATAAAACCAGGTATAGTGTCAGTAGCGTTTCTATAAAATGCCCACTGAGCGATGAGATTAGTCTCGTTATCTACAAAGACATGATATTTATTATCTGGAGTTACTCCTACATTATCAAAAGTTAACCCCACTATTTTATAATCACTAGTATCTGTTTTTTCTTCTCCTACGTAAGATAATGTCACTCCGGAATCTTTTAATTTATATGGCATGACAAGCCAGTACGAATCATTAATCCACATCTCTTTGCCTTTCTGTAAATATTTACTAAGTGAGTCAGGATGCGTAATCAAATCTCCATCTTTCTTTACCTTTCCTTTCATATTATGAATATTCATCACCAGAGAAAAATCATCTTTTTGTGATTCTATTCTTACATTTCCAGTTTGCTTATCCCAGATGTGATTTCTAGAACCAAAAAAATTCCACTTGAGATATCGACTGTCATCATATGCTGCTCGACCTCCCATAGCATTCATTACTTGGTCAGCAATTTTGATCGCTTGTGGATCAGAGTCTTGTACGTTAAAATCCGCTGCTGGTGAATTTACATCTTCTACGATTACCTTAACATTAGGATCAGACTTACAGGATAAAATAAATATGCTTAAAAGAAGTCCGTAGATATATATTTCTTTATTCATATGGTCGAGAATAATCTTTAAAAAAAATATTGTTAGAAAATAGATGTAATCCAATCTAAGAAGCGTGTTCCAAAGCTTTCGCAAATAAAGTGAATCTATTAGGAAACTCTAAATTACGTTTAAAGTAGTAAATTAAAATCTACCAACTTAACAAAATTCTTATGCCCTCTTATTCTTTAAAACCCAGCCCTTATCTCTTACATTATCACGTAATTTTACTACAGCTATTAGGATAGATATCACTATCATAGGTATAAAAGCCAAGTGTAATTGTTGAGGGATCAAGGACCAAATGATAAGCATGAGTAGATTTAAAAGTATAATCCCAAAGAGTAAAAACTGTAATCCCATAGTTTTGCATAATGATCTAAACCTTATCAAAGCAACGACAAATAATGGACTAATCCAGATCAAGTTCCAATTTTCCTTAGTCGCAATATGATCTGTAAAGAACCATAGAAAAATAATAATCAGACTAAAAATAGTCATCATTAATATCCATAAAAACGAAGTAATATTAAAAACCTTTTTTGTCATTGGATTAACCCAAAGCAAACATACCAGTAGCAAAAAAAGCAGTGCCATAAACAATTTAAAGGGTGTGAAAAACGGAACAGTGTCTCTTCTTAGTTTAGCCTTAGGAAAGTCTAATATTGTCGATGTACTTTTTACTAATTCCTCTCCACTGAGGGTAGCTTCGGCAAATCTGTTCTTCAAGTACTCCGGTAGAAACATCTGATTCCTATAATCACTCCGTCTATCCGCTACTGCACCTATGACTATATCGATCCCAAAATCCGACCATACAAGAGAGGTCAGTTTCTCGTCAAGTAGATTACGATAGGTTTTATCACCCTTTATCTTTTTAAAATCTACATTGAAATGCGATTCTAAAACATCTCTTATCCTTGTAGAACAGTTATCAAAAAAGAAATCATATTTATAATATCGGTTCTCTTCTTTTATATTTCTTTCTAATACTTCGATCATCTGATAAGTCTCCAAGCTATCTAAATCTAGGATCTGCTCTTCTACTCCACGCTTAAAATAATTATACTCAGCAAGGAAGCGATCGTAAGAAGTAACGCTCATATAGTAGAGTAATTTCCCTCGCATAAATTTGAGGTAAAATCCTTTTTGACTCTGATCGAAAGTCCCCCACCCGTATACTACATCGTACTTAGTAGCTTCATGTTTTACTCGTATAGCACTATGCCCAAAAGTAGAGTATAATTCATCTCCCGAATCACAAGTGAGCAAAGAAATCTGAGGTACCTCCGCTTCTAAATTTGACAGAAATAAGAAAGAGAAAAATAAGAGACAACACCTAAAGATCATATTATAATGATACTATTTTTTGTGCGTTTAGAAAGGTAACAAAGATAGAAATTTAGTCATGCATACTAAAAATCGGAATGTCTGTAGCCCAGCAACACTGGATTTAGAAATATCCAGAATACTATTATTTTATATTTTAATAAATCGATTAATAAAAATTTTATCTCTAGTTAAAGATTGAGTAACAATTGTGTAAACTCCGGCTACTAATGAACTTACACCTATAGCATTATCCTGAGCCCTAATATGTAAATCATCTAGCACTAGATTACCCTGCATATTATAAATGGATATAAAATAGTTATCCACTACATCTGTAAAAAACAGTACATCTTCAGTTGGATTAGGTGTAATCGTAAACGGTCTTTCTTGATTAGACAAAGCCGTTGTGTTTACGGTGGGGCTATTACAGAAAACACTGCTTTGACCTTCCTCATTGACGTAAGTCTGTAACTCATTCCATATAAAATCTACGACGTCTTGGTAGTTACTCGATATAGTCGGATGGATTATCGGATCTACTATAAAATCCATAGATACTTTTTCCTCTAGCATAGCCATATAAGTAATAAGGGAAGCCAGAAAATATGTCGGCGCTCTTCCATGTGGTGCATCGTCCTCATAAAGTTCATTTACGGGAATCAAGCTGTAAGGATCTTGACTCAGTAATTTACTTATGATCGGACCGACAGGAATCATCGAAATGCAGGCATCAGGAAATGATTCTTTTACAAGTTTGTGATATTCTATAAACCATTCATGGAAATCTCCATTTAAGTAATCGTTATAAGCTATCCACTCTGCGGACGTTGGAGGAAACCCATTATTTAGAAAACCACCCATATCTGGCCAGTTTTCATAGATGTAAAACTGTAAGCCTTCTTCCTGTTCAATACACCAGTTAAAGACTATCTCGGTTGCTTCTACTGGAGTGATGTTATCAGATGGATAATTTTCTGTAGGGCTTTGCCACTGTATAAAGTTACCTGGAGTAATCAGTATGGTATTAAAATCTGCAGCAGAAAACGGCTCGTTATCAGAATCCCAAGCTCCTTCGACCAGATCAAAGCCCCACTGTGCTATCGGAGGAACATTTACATGCTGAGGTAAAAATCCGTATTGTCCACTAACGGCATAATCATGACCACCTGCATTAGCAAACAACTGGAACCAATGCGGCACAGAGGTTTCCTGACTGGGAGTAGGGTTTACCTGGATTTCATGATTTATCAGACTATGCCCAAAAATAAATGTGCGGATGTTTTGCTGAGCCGAAAGAAAAGTAACACTGGCCACCACTAATGATAAAATAAGAGCAAATCTGTTCATAGAGTTAATCTAAAATAATAGACTACAAGATCAGGTATATAAAGTTTAAATCCAAATTAGAAAAAGTATCTCTGGCTACTTTACAGCCATCCCGTCAGGCCAGCCATCTGCTGGAGATACAAAACTAAGGCTTCCATCAGCGTTATCCGCCATAAGAATCATACCTTTAGATTCTATCCCTCTGATTTTACGAGGAGCGAGATTTGCTAGGATCGATACCTTTTTACCTATTATATCTTCTGGTTTATGCCATTCTGCAATACCGGATACTACAGTCCGAGTCTCGTAGCCCATATCGACGGATAATTTTAATAGCTTATCCGTTTTAGGGACTCGTTCTGCTGTTAAGATGGTAGCCGTTTTGATATCCATTTTCATAAAATCATCAAAAGTGATCTCTGGTTTTTCTACAATCTTATTCTCTGCTGACGTCTCTGTAGACTCTGTATTTGCAATTTGCATGGCGTGGAGTTTAGTCACTTGTTTTTCTATCATCTCATCATCGATACGTGAAAATAAATGCTCAGGTTTACTGAGTAGATGACCCGTTGGAATTATATCTTCTCCCTCCGCTAATGCAAATAAAAGCTGGTCTAGTTCGCCTGTTTCTGTACAAGGATCCAGGTTTAATAATGCACGCATTCTATCAGATGCGGCGGGCATAAAAGGCCTTATCCCTACACTCAGTGCTGTACAGTATTGTAATGATAAGTTCATCACTACTTTTACGAGCTCTTCGTTTTCCTTGATGGCTTTCCACGGCTCATTAAACTGCAAAATCTGATTACCGTTTGCAGATATATCCATTAGTGTGTTCAGAGCTGCTCTAAAATCATACTTACGAACATGATCACATAATACATGCAGTTTATCAAATAAGCTCAACAATTCAGAATCATGATAGCTGGTTTCCATTGCTCCATATATCCCTACTAGATCCTGATTAGGATCATAGGCTGGAACCTTTCCATCAAAATATTTATGCGTTAGTACAATAACTCTATTTATGTAGTTTGCCAGATTATTTACCAGCTCGTTATTATTATTTTCCTGAAATCCTTTCCATGTAAATTCCGAATCCTTAAGCTCAGGCATATTCCGGATCATACAGTATCTCAGTGCATCTATGTGCTCTGGCATATCTTCCACAAACTCATGTACCCATACCGCCCAGTTACGAGAAGTCGATATTTTCTGTCCTTCAAGATTCATAAATTGGTTAGCAGGTACATTATACGGTAAGGTATAATCGCCATGAGCTTTTAAAATCGACGGAAATATAAGACAGTGAAAAACAATATTATCTTTTCCTATAAAGTGGATCAGTGCTGAATCATCAGACTTCCAGTAATCTTCCCAATTTTTTCCATTGGCGGAAGCCCACTTCTTAGTGGCTGATATATACCCTATCGGAGCATCCATCCAAACGTATAATTTCTTACCATCAGACCCCTTTATCTCTTGCGGAACATCTACACCCCATGACAGATCTCGGGTCATTGCTCTAGGATGTAGGCCACTATCGATCCATGATTTACACTGACCTAGTACGTGGTTTTTCCAGTCCTCTGGATAGTGTGTCATTTCTCCAGCTATAGTTCCTTCCTCGATCCATTCCTTAAGCCATGCCTCATCTTTGTTTAATGGAAGAAACCAATGGGTTGTTTTTTTAAGTATTGGTGTATTTCCTGTAATCGTAGATTTAGGGTTTCCTAGTTCAGTTGGGCTAAGATCAGTACCACAGTTTTCGCACTGATCCCCATAGGCACTATCATACTGACATTTAGGACAGGTCCCAGTGATGTATCGATCAGCTAAGAACTGGTTTGCATCAGCATCATAATATTGCTCTGATTCCTTTTCCTCAAAAACACCTTTTTTATAGAGCGTTCTAAAAAACTCCTGCGATGTCTCATGATGAATATCTGCTGAAGTCCGATCATAAATATCAAAAGAGACCCCTACTTTCTCAAAGGTATCTTTAAAAAGTCCATGATATTTATCTACGATTTCTTGAGGAGTAATTCCTTCTTTTGCAGCTCTTAAAGTAATGGCCGCTCCATGCTCATCGGAGCCACAGATAAATGCGATATCCTTACCCATGAGTCTCTGAAAACGCACATAGACATCTGCCGAGATATAAGCTCCCGCTAAATGACCGATATGTAAAGGACCATTTGCATAAGGCAAAGCGGATGTAACTAAATATCTCTTAAACTGACGCATAGAAAAAATTAATATGCAAAAATAATTAATATGTGTGTTATACCGCGTTTTGACGAGAATTTATTCTGATAGGTACATTACTAAACGGAAGATTGTAAGTATGCTAGTCTATGAGGTAATTATTAAATAAATATCCATCCGTTTCTTCTGGGATTTTTATACAAACAGAGTCAGATATCGCTCTTACTTGTAGTTCATCTATTAGAAAATTTTGGTTGATATTAAAAAGATGCACTTCCATCCTATTTACGCGATCAGCTTTAGAAAATTCCAAAGCACCACGTCGCCACATACCGTCTATGTCTATAGAAGTAGCCACATCATAAATTTGCTCCTTAATTACTTCCTGATCCGCATACTGTATTAACCTAATCCAAGGCATACCGTATTTATGATTATCTGTCTTTACATAAAGTGATAGCTCGTAAAGACTATCGGTAAGGAAGCTCGTCGCGGAATCCATTATTTTCTCCTCTCCTTTTACTTCCCATGATCCTGGTCCATAAAAACTGTCCGCCGTATCGTTTTCATCAAACCCATTTCTGTATACACTGACACTATTTTCTTTACATGGCGGTGGAGACTGTAGCTTTAACTGTGATGGCTCCAGGTGGTACAGCTCGTAGCCCTTATATTTTTTAAGCAATATCGACTGATCAATCAGATATTGCTCTCCGACTTTTAACTCATGCTTCCGACCTACTACGATAAGTATCGGGCGATCATCTAATGAATTTAGAAGTTCCTTCTCGATAAGAGGATGAGAGGCAAACTGGACTAAATGATTAGAACGAGTAAGACCGATCCTAGAGAGCTTTGCATTAATCATAGGGAGTCCTGTCGCCATAGAAATCCGAGTCGAATTATATTCAGTACTCCACGGAGCTTCTGTATGATACTTATCGTTCCAAGAAACCATTACTGGCAATGCATAAATCCCCTGATAGTCATGGACATTAATATTTTCTGCTTTTAAATCATCAGCAATCTGAGATAACTTAGAATAACTATAATGGTTTTCGTAAATTTTAGTCCAGACATGTTTATCTAAATAGGTATAAGATTCTACAGTCCAGACTAATATAGATATTCCTATAACGGTATAGTATATGGATCTTTTTTGGCTTAAAGCCAATGTTTTTAACGCCTTAGAAATAAAAGCGATCGAAGCAAAAGAAATGACATAAAAAAACGGCCATGCAAATCTACCACTTGCCTTAAACATGGTTGCGGCAGGGATCAGCTCGGCAAGAAACTTAAAAGTCCCCATTCCATAAATCAATAAAATTATCGACGCCCATAACATACTCGATAACATGGGAATCTCTTTGAAAAACAAACGGATATAATCTCTCGAACGCTTAACAGTAAAACTAAAGAGTAGTCCGATTAGGAAAATACTATTGACTAGACCTAGATTAGTTACTGCCTCGATATTTGTTTTAGTCTTGCCTAATAATGTCCCGATGAGACTAGTGTATGGATAGAGAAGTCCTTTTAATTTTACCCGATTTGCAAAGTATCCCCACTGTATATCGATACGATCCATATCCGGAGCCGTAAGCTTAAGTATTACAAACACAATCAACACAGGAAGCACTGTAAAGGGTAATAAACTCAATACGGACGACTGCTTTTTTTTATGCTGTAAAAACATTCGGCCAACGAAATCTAACACTACACTCAGTACAACAAGTCCCGCTCCTAGTATTAAAAGATAGATATTATTTATCCCAAAAAACAAAAGGGTTATAAAAATAAGAAAAGCATATTTCCATTTTCCGGACAACTTAAAGGAAACTAATCCATAAATTACCGAAGTAAAAACAATCGGATAAGCCAGTCCAAAATGTCCTGCTCGTAGTCGTAAAATCTGCGGAGAAAGAAAAACGATGAGTATCCCAAAAGCTATAGCCATCCATCGATCCACTCCAAGCTTTCTCAGCGTACTGTAAGAAAAAACACAGGCGATCATCAAGCACGCATAATGAAATCCGTGCGTAACCCCGATAATATTTTCTCGAAAAAAATCGATCCTATTAACCTGATTAAGTAGATACGCTAGACTCGCCTGAGCATCTGTCATGAGGATGGACTCGTATACGGGATAGTTCATATTAGTCAGCGTCCATCCCTCTCCATACCAAGCATGGAAAATCATATTAAAATATATAATCGCAGCATCACCTCCAAAAGCATAAACATATCGATCCGGATGGATCAGCTGATCACCCAAAAATATATATAGGATTGCAAAGGCTAGAGCCATCACAATAATGCTATCTATAATTTTAGTTTTCAATATGGATGTTTACATTTATCCAACAATATTAAGGAATACCCACTTTAAAAATGAATATTAGAGCAGAACTAGAAAGAGAACATTCCACAGCATCTCGAAATCGGATAATAGACTATGTCGATAATCCTAAAAAAATGAAAGCTCTGATGGACTGTTTTTTTTGTGATGACCTCAGAATATGTCAGCGAGCCTCTTGGCCTATCACCTTTATCGCTCGTAAAAAACCGACCCTCTTAGATCCATACCACGAGCGACTAATCGATAATTTAAATAAGCCTCATCATGATGCTGTTATCCGTAACACCCTACGGATCTATGAAGATCTAGATATTCCAGAATCCATAGAAGGACCATTGTTTGAAAAAGCCTTTGAGTATCTAGCAGATCGTAAAGTAGCTATTGCTATTCGTGCCTTTTCTATGACGGTACTGGAAAAATTAGTTGTAAAATTTCCCGAACTTCAGACCGAACTTATAGACCTCATCAGAGAATATATGCCAGATGAAAGACCCGCATTTAGAAATCGAGGAAAAAAGATTTTAAAGCGTTTTTCTGAGTGA
>CALLXF010000095.1 GCA_938015805.1 uncultured Saprospiraceae bacterium
GGTTTAGCGGTTTAGCGGTTTAGCGGTTTAGCGGTTTAGCGGTTTAGCGGTTTAGCGGTTTAGCGGTTTAGCGGTTTAGCGGTTTAGCGGTTTAGCGGTTTAGCGGAAAAATTATAAAGTATTACATTATGAATCAAAATAATCATGAGTAATTTTAGAGAATTAAGAGCCTGGCAAAAAGCAAAAGATCTAAGTGTCGAGATTTACAAAACTACCAATGACTCTAAATTATTTTTGCAAGATTACAGACTAAGAAGTCAGATTTGTGCAGCAGCCGTTTCTATTCCATCTAACATAGCAGAGGGAGACGAGCTCTCTTCCAATAAACAAAGCAACAGACATTTCTATATCGCAAAAGGATCAGTTGCAGAGCTCATTACACAATTAATCACTGCCTACGAAATAGATTATCTCACTAAAGAACAAAGTGATCATTTCATTGATAAATACGATCATATATCTACCAATGCTACAAAAACTTATCAATGCAAGAAAAGTTTAATGGTTTAACGAAAAAAAACAATACATATGAATCAGAATATTAAACATATCCCTTCACTAAATAATAATCAAAACCATCACCCTTTCAAATACTTCACCTTTTAACCGCTAACCTTTTAACCGCTAAATAAATGTGTGGAAGATATACTATAATAACAAAACTAAAAGTCATCGAAAAACGGTTTCAGGTAGATGCTACCGAGATCAAAGACTTGTTTAATCAAAGTGTAAATATTGCTCCTGGCGAACAAGCACCTGTCATCACCAGTGCAGATCCGCATACGGTACAGTTATTTACATTCGGGATGTCACCATCATGGGCAAAGAAAAGAATGTATCTCATCAATGCTCGTAGCGAAGGTGATCACAATAAAGAAAATAACCCCAGTTATATCGGTTCGAAAGGAATTATCCAGAAACCTAGTTTCCGTAAACCGATACGATCACAACGATGCCTGATCATCGCAGATGCATTTATAGAAGGTCCACAAAAAGAACGACTCAGCAAACCTTATCTGATCTATTCTAAAAACAAAAAAAGACCTTTTGCATTTGCAGGTATCTGGGACGAATGGACAGACACAAAAACAGGAGAAATTCATCACGGTTTTGCGATCATCACCACCACTCCTAATGGACTTCTCCAGAAAGTGGGGCACCATCGCAGTCCCGTAATCTTAGCTCCTGAGGATGAGCATCAGTGGCTTAACCCACAGACTCCTCTACATGAAATCACAAGTCTCCTAAAACCGTTTCCAGCAGAAGATTTTAATGCATACCCGATATCTCCTGACATCAAGTCTCCGCGGAATAAAGACCCTTATTTACTGCAACCGATCGGAGAACGACTCATTACAGAGTACGATTACATCTTATTCCAGGAATTAGATCTACAAGGCATGGGAGAATCACAGGCAAAACGGCGACGAGAAAAAGAAGATAATGACACAGAAGGACAGATGGATTTGTTTAAGTAGATTTTAGACCGATAGATTAGTATATTTTAGACTTTAGATTTTTAGACTTTAGTAGAAAGACTGAACCTCATAACCTTAAAACCGTTAACCGTTAAACCGCCAAAATGTATCTAAACTGCCATAGCTTTTATAGTCTCCGATACGGGACCTTCTCCGAGAAGGAACTACTAGAAATGGCTGTTACTAACCAAGTGTCTACCCTAGCACTTACAGATATAAACAACACCTCTGCCTGTCTTAATTTTATACGACTATCAGCCCAGTATAATATCAGACCGATCATCGGAATAGACTTTAGAAATAACGCCGAACAGCTATACATAGGACTCGCAAAAAACAATATCGGCTTCCAGGAATTAAATACATTTTTATCCCTCCATTCTCATAATAAAAAGCCCTTTCCCTTACAAGCACCACTCCTAGAACATGCGGCGATTATCTATCCTTTTGAGCAGGCATTACTCATTACTAAAGAGAACTTTCTACCCCATGAATACATTGGCGTAAGCCTAAAAGACCTCCGAAAAATAAATTACTCTAAGCTCTATAAACTAAAAGATAAACTCGTCATACAGCAAGCCGTCACTTTTAGAAACAAGAGAGATCACAGTACGCATAGATTACTCCGTGCCATCGATAATAACACCCTACTGAGTAAACTCAGTAAAGAAGAAGAGGCCGATTCTACAGAAATCATGATACATCGAGATACACTAATACACTATTTTAGAGACTACGATTTTATTATAAAAAACACGGAGCAACTGATGGAGGAATGTCAGATTGATTTTGATTTCTCTGAACAGCGTAAACCCCAAAACCTAAAAACATATACAGGCAGTATAGCTGGTGATCAAAAAAAACTCAACGAACTTTGCACAAAAGGTATTAAATACCGTTACCCTAAGATCACCCCAGAAATAGAAAACAGAATCGAGAAAGAACTAGGTCTTATCCGACAGATGGACTTCATGTCTTTTTTTTTGACTAACTGGGATATCGTAAACTATGCTCAGCATAAAGGATATTTCCACGTCGGCCGAGGCAGCGGGGCTAATAGTGTAGTGGCTTATCTACTCGGTATTACTGATGTAGATCCGATAGATCTTAATCTCTATTTTGAGCGATTTATGAATCTCTATCGTAAAAATCCACCTGACTTTGATATCGATTTTTCGTGGAGAGATCGGCAGGATGTAACGCAGTATATTTTTGATCGTTTTGGGAAAGAAGGACAGGTTGCTTTACTAGCTACATACAATACATTTAAACATAAAGGAGCGGTACGAGAACTCGGAAAAGTTTTTGGGCTTCCTAAACACGAGATGGATATTTTGAGTTCGGGTAAGTTTAATTTCAACCAACTCGACAAACTGCCCCAGCTCGTTATCCGTTATACAGAGTTCATTAAAGGAATGCCTAACCTGCTAAGTGTCCACTCAGCAGGTATACTGATATCAGAAAAACCCATCCACTATTTTACAGCCACGGATCTCCCTCCTAAAGGTTTTGCTACTACGCAGTTTGATATGATTATCGCAGAGGATGTCGGCTTGTACAAATATGATATCCTCGCACAGCGTGGGTTAGGAAAGATCAAAGATACCATCACTATCATCAAAAAAAATCAACCTGATGCACCCGAGATAGACATCCATGATGTAAAGCCATTTATGGCAGATCCTAAGATTAATAAAATGGTCAGTGAGGCAGAGTGTATCGGTTGTTTTTACGTAGAGTCTCCCGCCATGCGGATGCTCCTAAAAAAACTGGAGGTAGATAATTACCTGACCCTCGTCGCTGCTAGCTCCATCATACGTCCTGGTGTCTCCCAGAGTGGTATGATGAAAGAATATATCCTCAGGCATAAAAACCCTGAACGGCTAAAAAATGCCCATCCCATTATGCTAGAAATCATGCACGACACCTATGGCGTGATGGTATACCAGGAAGATGTGATCAAGGTCGCACACCACTTTGCAGGACTTACACTCGGCGAAGCAGATGTCTTACGACGAGGAATGAGTGGCAAGTATAGATCTCGAGATGAATTCCAGAAAGTAAGAGATCAGTTTTTTAATAACTGTCGCGACAAGGGTTACAGTGATAAACTAACTAATGAGGTGTGGACACAGATAGAAAGCTTTGCAGGATATGCTTTTGCAAAAGGTCACTCTGCCTCGTATGCGGTGGAAAGTTACCAGAGTCTCTTCCTAAAAACATACTATCCTCTAGAATATATGGTCGCTGTATTAAACAACGGAGGGGGATTTTACCGCCCAGAAACATATATCCATGAGACCAGACGACTGGGCGGAATCATCCATGCTCCCTGCGTAAACAAGAGTGAGTATGAGACGACTATCGAAGGGAAAGATATCTACCTCGGCTTTCAGCATTTACATAGTTTTGACACTAAGCTGGCCTATCGTATCGTCAAAGACAGAAGCCTCAGAGGGGATTTTAAGTCTCTTGATGATTTTATAAATCGGATTCCTATCGGGATAGAAAACTTAGATATTCTGATCCGTATAAATGCTTTTCGCTTTACGCGAATGGATAAGCGTACCTTACTATGGAAAGGCCATTTTAAAAGCAGGCATCAGCCCAGTCGTAATCTACAGCAACCTCTATTCCAGACAGATAGTAAAAACTTTACCCTACCCGATTTTAAAGTCACTAAATTAGAAAATGCATTTGACGAGATAGAGCTACTCGGTTTCCCGATGAGCGACCCCTTTAAACTACTAGAGATTCCGCTTTCCGATCCATTTCTTGCTAAGGATATGAGAGCTCATCTAAATCGTACGATAATCATCTATGGCTATCTAGTCACTACAAAACCAACACGTACTAAATCAGGAAAAAGGATGTATTTCGGCACCTTCCTAGATCACGCGGGCGAGTGGATAGATACAGTACACTTTCCTCCTGTAGTGGCTAAGTATCCTTTTAGAGGCAGAGGGATTTATAAAATACGAGGCGTGGTAAAAGAAGAGTTTGGATTTTTGACACTAGAGGTAAATGGAATGTATAGATTACCATATGTAGAAGACCCTCGTTTTGCGATTGCATAATTCTAAATAGATGAGTTACTTTAATATCTCATGGTTTATTTATCATAGGATATACCATCATATACATTCTAAGACCATTAGTCTAAAAAGCATCACACTCTATCCTAAACTCTTTATCTTTAAAAAAGATCAAAATTGCTAATTATGACTTTTAAAACATTGGCTTTAAGCCTCATCACTTTATGCTTAATCTCATCATGTACAGATGATCCTACCATAGAAGAACAACTGATCGGGGACTGGACTCGCTCTTCCTTAGAAATAAAAGAATGTGATGATAATGATGCTGATTTTCCGCTGACTAACGCTGACGCTGATGGATGCTTAGAACTCAATGACAACACCTTTGCCTGTAGTATATTAAATTTTATAGCGGGAGGAACAGGATCAGAACGTTCTACCGTAAACGGAGATCTAGATATAAATCCCCTCACTTATAACATCGATACCACTACCGATATACTCACCATCTGTAATATCGACGGAGACTGTTTTATGGCAGATATTAATAAAAACACGCTTACTTTTAATTTTAAAAATGACGAAAACTGTAGTATCACCATCGAATACACTCGTTAAAATGACATAAAGCAAAAAATTAAAATAAATAAGTAGAAACATTCACATCTATATCGAGTTTTCTCCTACTTTTGCAAATTGCTAAAATCGTAAGTTTACCTTACACTATAGATACGAGTGAGCACAGCTGGAAGAAAAGAACTCTATGACTATCAAAAAGAAGATCTTAATAAGATCTTTAAGAAGATAGAAACGAGCCCTAAGAATTACAATCTATTATATCAGTTGCCTACAGGCGGCGGTAAAACAGTAGTATTCTCAGAGATCGCTCGGAGATACATAGAGCAGTTTAAAAAGAAGGTTTTAATCTTAACGCATAGGATCGAGCTGAGTCAGCAGACCTCTAAAATGCTAGGCGAATTTGAGGTGGTCAACACAGTCATCAATGCTCAAGTAAAAGATCTTCCCACTGATAAAGACTATACATGCTACGTCGCCATGGTCGAGACATTACATAATCGTATTAGATACGACGAATGGGTAATGGATGATATCGGTCTGGTAATCATAGATGAGGCTCATTACAATTCGTTTAGGAAATTATTTAAGTTCTTTGAAGAGAGCCTCATCTTAGGTGTTACTGCCACTCCACTAAGTTCTAACATAAAGATGCCCATGAAGGATGTCTATAAAGAACTAATCGTAGGAAGCAGCATATCATCCCTCATAGAAGGGGGCTATTTATCTAAGGCTACGATTTATAGTTTTGAGGTAAGTCTAGGTAGTCTTACTGTCGGAATAAATGGGGACTATACGGTAAAGTCATCTGAGGAACTTTACTCTAATGATAAGATGCAGAGTAAATTGATTTATGCTTACGAGGAAGTAGCTAAGAATAAAAAGACTCTAATTTTTAATAACGGTATCGCCACATCTCGTGCTGTATATCATAATTTTAAGGATAAGGGTTATGATATCCGACATCTAGATAGTACGCTCAAAAAGCAAGAGCGTAAGGAAATTCTAGAGTGGTTTAAAACTAAACCTAACGCAATACTGACCTCTGTGGGTATCTTGACTACCGGTTTTGACGAACCAACGATCGAGACCATAATCATGAACCGAGCTACTAGATCACTTACGCTGTATTATCAGATGATCGGAAGAGGATCTAGGGTACTTCCTAATAAAAAGACTTTTGAGGTAATCGATATGGGTAATAATGCTGCTCGTTTTGGGCAGTGGTCCGCAGACATCGATTGGTACAAAATTTTTAGATCACCACAGTACTTCTTAGAAAATCTAATCACAGACGAGGAGATAGAAAAGCGATTTGTATATCGCATGCCTAAAGAATTTAGAGAACGTTTTAAAAACT
The DNA here is from genome assembly GCA_938015805.1 of uncultured Saprospiraceae bacterium. Classification (GTDB taxonomy): domain Bacteria; phylum Bacteroidota; class Bacteroidia; order Chitinophagales; family Saprospiraceae; genus JAHDHU01. The sequence goes on from CALLXF010000095.1 coordinate 6,453, forward strand.
CGGAGTCATTAGAATTTGATATTAAAGCAGCTTATAAAGATATCGTAGCTTCTAAGAAAAAAACATCCATTATCCTGGAGCAGTCCATGGACAATCATATGGAAATCATATCTGAAAATGCAGAAGATTTTGCAGAGGCTCTAGAACTACTAAAACTGCTCAATGACGAAATAGCAGATCGGATCAGAAGATACTGTTACTGTCTCGTAAATACTACTCGTAACTATAGAGACTGGGTAGAAGAAGAATACAAAAAGAAACTTAAGGCTCGTCTGATGCGGGAGATTTAGTAGAATTTCTTTATTAATCATTCCATACCTATTATTATTCATGCCTATTATTCCATAGTCATTCCTAACCACGCATATACTTTACGTTATATACCGTAAAACATTAAAATTTAAAAGATGGCCTTTATGGAGATAATACTTCGGGTTTCTCAACAGCTAACAAGGTCATTACAATGGATGAAGGAGAATATCTAATTTTGAAAGAAGCTGTAATTGCAGATTATAAGAAACATGTCTATTAGGAGAGAATAAAGATTACAGAACGAATTTGTGATAAAAAATACTCCTGTCAACCTTATCAAATAGGATAAATAAAAAATCATGCGGTATGTAACGATAGATAAGAATTAATAGCTCCTTAGTCTCTACTAGTCATATCATTTATAGTAATAGTAACATTTAAGATAGCAGTTCGGATAAAAAGCCTTTTATAAATGGTATCGTCGGAGGTCCTGTAAATAATCGTAGATCCTCAACAAATGAAGTCTCCTCGTCTAAAAACTTAAATACTAATTGCGGTGGTAACGATTTAAACAAAGCCGTAAAAACATCTTCTCCAGATTTTTTTCCAGTCAGTATTACATTTAAAAATATCTTGTCATAGGATCTATATCTATTGTTGACGGTAAGTAATACTTGATCTATATTTTCTTTTTGTTCTATGGCTTTCGCCAATGTTTTACTTAGTCTTTGTATTCTCTCAAATGCATAACCGGAAGTCGCTTTTACCCATCCTCCTGCTGTACCGATATACTTAATGTTAGTCTGATTACGCTTCTCAAAAGGATATGTCGTCATAGGTATTACCCCAAATTCCTCTTCAAGAATATGATACTCAGATATTTGTAATGGACCATCTATATAATCCTTTAGCACCTTATCATAATCGGAATGCTCCAAAATTTTATCCGAAAAAATAGCGAGTTCTACAAGTGCTCTTTTATCTGTTTTAGGTAATACATAAAGAAAGCGAGTCTCCCCAGACTGACCAGTTCTGAAATCCATAAAAGTGGCAACATCTTTTGTAAAAGAAGATCCTTCTGTTTCTATCTCCCATCCTTTAAAATGCTGTAAGACATGATGATGTCCTTTAAATGAGATCTCTTCTGGGTAAGAAACAAAAGCTTGCTCCGCATTATACTCTTTCCTGTCAGTGGTTACTATCACCTGGTCTTCTAACTGTGAAACTTCTGAGATATTCTCCTGTCTCCAAGTAATATTAGGATGAAGTGATAATCGATTCTTTACAAAATTATAGAAGTCTATTCCTCTTATTTTTTTATACTTATAAGGACTGATATCTAATTTTTTATGTAAAGTCGTGCTATAGAAATATAGCTTATCCCAAGAAATATCAACAATCTCTTCATAAGGAGAATCCCCTTTCTCCCAAAAACACCATGTCCTATCATTTTGGGACTTTGCATTCTTATCTAGAAGTAAGACCTTCCGATCTCCTAGGTCCGACAGAGATAAATAATACGCAAGACTTAATCCCGCACATCCTGCCCCACAAATGATATAATCGTATCTTTCTGCCATTTTCTACAGAACAAAAGTAAGATTTAAATAGACAAGCAATGAGGTCATTTAAACAGTGTTTAGATTTCTTATATGCTCAGCTGCCTATGTATCAGCGAGTGGGACCAGCCGCATTAAAAAAAGACTTAACTAATATTAGAAAGCTCTGTAAGCACTTAGATAACCCAGAGAATAAATTCCCATCTATACACATAGCTGGAACAAATGGTAAAGGCTCAGTAACACATATGATCGCAGCTACTCTATCTGACACTGATCTAAAAGTGGGAATCTATACCTCTCCTCATTACATGGATTTTAGAGAACGGATCAAGATAAATAATCAACTCATTCCTAAAAAAGCGGTCACTGGTTTTGTTAGAAAAAACAGAGCAGTAATTGAAGAGATAAAGCCTTCATTTTTTGAGATAACGGTAGCTATGGCTTTTGATTATTTTGCACAAGAGCAAGTAGATATAGCCATTATAGAAACAGGTCTAGGAGGAAGGCTAGACAGTACAAATGTAATTACTCCACTTCTCAGCGTCATCACTAATATCAGTATGGACCACCAGCAGATGTTAGGTAACACGCTTAAAAAAATCGCTTCCGAAAAAGCGGGTATTATTAAAAAGAATTCTCCTATTCTAATTGGTGAAAAACAGGAAGAAGTGCTACCTGTATTTAAGCAAAAAGCTTTATCTAAATCAGCTCCTCTAAAGATAGCTTCGATACGATTAAATTTAGCCGAGAAAAAAATATTAACAGATTTACTTAAAGCTCCTTACCAATTAAAAAACGTAACAACTGCTCTTTCTGCCTTACAACTGTTATCAAAAGTTTCTTCTATTTATTCTTATAATCGCAAATCTGCCATCCAGAGCCTTACAGATCTCTATAAAAAAGTTTACTACCTTGGACGGTGGCAAACGATATCTAAAAAACCACTTATTATCTCTGATAGTGCTCATAATGAAGCTGGACTAACGGAAGTTATTTCTGCTCTCAAAAAAGCAAAATATACTCAGATTCATTTTGTTCTAGGTTTTGTTAATGATAAAAGCTTAGATACTATTTTACAAATATTTCCAAAAGACGCTGTTTACTATTTTGCAAAAGCAGACATACCACGGGGACTAGATGCAACTATACTAAAAGAACAAGCCCTTAAAAACAGTCTTGACGGAAAAGCATATAAATCTGTAAAAATAGCTTTATCAGCTGCAAAAAGAAAAGTAAAAAAAGGCGAATTGATATACGTCGGAGGAAGTATTTTTACAGTAGCGGAGGTGATGTAATTAAACCTTAAAACGTCTAATTAGATATATTTATCTTTACATTTTCTAATAATCTGCAATGCAACCATTAGCCGAAAGAATGAGACCTAAAAAACTCGACCAATACGTTGGTCAAGAGCATCTCATGGGTAGTGGAGCGATACTAAGAAACATTATCGAATCCGGAAAGATTCCGTCTTTTATCTTGTGGGGACCTCCAGGCGTCGGTAAGACCACGATAGCATCAGTAATAGCAGAAAAACTGGAAACACCATACTACGCTCTCAGTGCAATAAACTCCGGAGTAAAAGATGTAAGAGAGACCATCGCCTCCGCTAAGAAACAGCAATTTTTCAACTCCTCTCCACCCGTATTATTTATCGATGAAATTCATAGATTTAGTAAATCTCAACAAGACTCATTATTACTTGCTGTAGAAAAAGGAATCATTACACTGATCGGGGCTACCACGGAAAATCCGTCTTTTGAGGTCATTTCCGCCCTACTTTCTAGATGTCAGGTATATGTGCTGAAAGCTTTAGAAAAAGATCATCTCATCCAGTTAGTAGATACCGCAGTTACTAAAGATCATTTTCTTAAATCTAGAGATATAAAAGTAACAGAGTATGAGGCTCTAATAAAATTCTCTGGTGGAGATGCTCGTAAATTGTACAACTGTTTAGAAATTACAATTAACAGTATACCAGACGACCATCCGCTAATCATTACAAACGAACTGGTAGAAAGCAGCATCCAACAGAACATACAGCAATACGATAAAACTGGAGAAAATCATTACGACACCGTTTCTGCTTTTATAAAATCTATCAGAGGCTCTGATCCCAATGCCGCGATTTATTATCTAGCGAGAATGATAGAAGGTGGAGAAGATCCTAAATTTATATGTCGACGCTTGATCATATTGGCATCGGAAGATATAGGTCTCGCAAATCCTAATGCTTTGCTTATCGCGAATAATTGTTTTACCGCATTAGAAAAAATAGGAATGCCTGAAGGTCGAATTATCATGTCGCAGTGTGTAATCTATCTAGCAGCGAGCCCTAAAAGTAATTCTGCTTATATGGCGATTGGAAAAGCTCAGGATATCGTTAGAAAAACCGGTGGCCTTTCTATTCCGTTACATCTCAGAAACGCTCCTACCAAGCTCATGAAAGAATTAGACTATGGAACTAATTACAACTATGCTCATGACAACCCAGGGAATTTTGTGATGGACGAATATCTTCCTGAAGAATTAAAAGGAACAGAATTTTATCACAGTAGTAATAACCCTGCCGAAAATAAAATAGCCGAGCGATTAAAAAATCTATGGAAACAGAAATATAATTTCTAAGTGCATTATCTCAATTATTTACTATTTAGATTATTATCCGGATTTATAGCCATCCTACCCTTTACTTTAATGTATAGGTTATCTAATGTTCTTGCTTGGTTTTTAAGTAATGTCATTAAATATCGAACGGAGGTAACTAGACAGAATTTACAAAATGCTTTTCCGAGTAAATCGGAAACTGAAATAAATACCATTTTTAAAAAATCTTATTTAAACCTAGCGGATGTATTACTAGAGGGAATAAAGGGGTTTTCTATGCCAGTAGAAGAAATAAAAAAGCGTTATGTATTCCACGATACAAAATTAGTGAATCGTTATTTTGATCAAGGCAAACATGTTATTCTCTATGCAAGTCATTATGCAAACTGGGAATGGGGCCCACTTGCTGTAGGCCACTTTGTAAAACACCGTTCTTTAGGAATAGTAAAATTGCTCAAGAATAAATATATCAATGAATATGTCCAGTCACATCGATGCGGTAAAAATGTTTTCTGGGCTGATGTCTCTAAAGCAGGCTCTGCAATAAAAGCTTATTCTGATCAACCGACGCAGTTTGTATTTCTTTCTGACCAAGGACCTAGTAATACTAAAACCGCACACTGGATTCATTTCCTAAATCAAGACACTCCTTGTCATTTTGGGGTAGATCGTCTAGCACGACGAAAAGGATATCCAGTTTTTAATATCATTACTGAAAGAGTAAGTAGAGGTTACTATAGACTGCAATATGAGCTACTTACAGATGATCCATCAAATACAAACGATGGAGACATTACTAAAATGTATATGCGTAGTCTAGAAATGCAGATTATCGATAAACCAGAATACTGGTTATGGTCACATAAAAGATGGAAGAGAGCACATGAAAAGATCGATGGTTAGATTTTAAGCCTCTCGACATCAAGGTTTTAGATGGTAGATTTTAGTTGGCAGGTTTTAGACATTTCGTGCTCTTACGATTAAAAGCAAAGAACGATTTTTCTACTTTAAATGTACTTGCTCATTAGTTAGTTTGCACCTCTAGTTTGCACCTCAGTAATTGATGCTTGTTACTTACAATTTGGCACTACATTAAAAATAGGGCTCAAAATTTTCCTCACTTGATAATTTCATCTGATAGAGATCTAAGATTTCTAAGATACTAGAAAAAACAGGTCTCTCCTTAGCATAAAAGGCCTCTAATGATATCCATTCTGCTTTTACAATATCTTCTTCGGTTTGAGGAGTTGCTTGTTGTTTGTAGGTATTCATAAGATACCAATGAGAAACTTTAAGAATACGTTTACCAGATTTATTTTTATACGAGTGATTAGACACACCTATTTTAGCCAAAATAGATAGATCTATAAGTCCCGTTTCTTCCGATACTTCTCTAATAGCGGCTTTTTTCTTCTTTTCATTGACTTCTATTTTTCCTTTGGGTAAATCCCAAAATCCTCTTCTAAAAATAAACATGATTTCTCCTTCGTCGTTTAAAACTAGTCCACCAGATGCCAAAATGATTTTATACAAACTAAGACAATCTGTTTTAAGCGTATCGTAATCTTCTGCGTGAATAATAACCTCGTCGTACTCATCTGCCTTTTCCATCATATCGATATGATTTAGGATAAATTTAGTCTTACCTGTGTATCTAGAAATGAGCTGTTTACGATCGCTATTTTTAACAACAGGAACCTTAACAGTTGGACAGAGGATTAAAGGAGAATCATTTATGTAGATTTTGTACATTTGCAACGCTTTTCAAGTGCTAAATTTAATGAATATAAAGACCACCCTAGCTAAAAAGCTATTAGAAATTAAAGCAATCAAACTCAGCCCAGCTGATCCATTTACTTGGGCATCAGGAATGAGATCACCTATATATTGCGACAATAGGATTACATTATCATACCCTGAAATACGTGATCTGATAAAAACAGCTTTTGCAGAACATGTTAAACAATTAGGAGCTATCGATTTAATAGCGGGTGTAGCTACTGCAGGGATACCCCATGGAGCTATGCTTGCAGATCATCTTAAGTTACCTTTTATATACGTCAGAAGCAAGGCTAAAGAACATGGTCGCCAAAATCAGATAGAAGGAAGATACGCCGTAGGAGCAAAAACACTAGTTGTCGAAGATCTAATTTCTACGGGTGGAAGTAGCTTAGCCGCGGTCCAAGTACTCAGAGACGCAGATCTAAATGTAAAAGAAGTAGTTTCTATTTTTGATTATGAATTTGAAACTGCAAAAAATAATTTTTCTAACCATCATTGTCCGTACCATTCCTTAAGTGGATATTCAAGTTTATTACAAGAAGCTGAGCGTATAGCTTACATTTCTGATAAAGAAAAAGCTATCTTAGAAAGCTGGAATAGCGATCCCAAGTCATGGTACTCCAAAAATTTTAGTTAATGTCTATTCTTACAAAAGCTTCAGAACAATTTCTCAAGAAATATTTAAACAATGCTTCACCTACGGGTTTTGAAGCAGCTGGTCAAAAAATATGGCTAAATTACTTAAAGCCATTTATTGATAAATGGGAACTAGATGATTACGGAACCGTCTATGGTGTGATCAATCCGGGCAAACCTTACAAAGTAGTGATCGAAGCTCATGCTGATGAAATCTCTTGGTTTGTAAATCATATATCTGATGATGGTTTTATTAATGTCATCCGTAATGGAGGTTCTGATCACATTATAGCACCATCTAAGCGTGTCGATATACATACTAAAAAAGGTGTTGTCAAAGGTGTTTTTGGATGGCCGGCTATACATTTAAGAAAAGGAAAAGATGCCGATGCATCTCCTACCATGGATAAGATTTTTATCGATGTAGGAGCAAAAAATCAAAAAGAAGTCCTCGATATGGGAATTCATGTCGGATGCGTGATCACTTATGAGGATAAGATGATGACCTTAAACAATCGATATTATGTAGGTAAAGCCTTAGATAATAAACTCGGTGGTTTTTGTATTGCAGAAGTGGCTCGATTACTCAAGAAAAATAAAAAGAGCCTTCCATATTCTTTGTATATCGTAAATGCGGTACAGGAAGAAATAGGCTTAAGAGGAGCTCAAATGATAGCGGACCGTATTAAACCTAATGTAGCAATCGTAACAGATGTAACGCATGACACAAGAACACCTCTGATAGACAAGAAAAAACAAGGGGATACACAAGCCGGACTTGGTCCATCCCTGACTTACGCTCCTGCCGTGCAAACAAAATTACTAGACTTGGTAATAGATACAGCAAAAAAGAAAAAGATCCCATTTCAATATGCGGCTTCTTCCAGAAGTACAGGTACGGATACAGATGCTTTTGCTTATAGTAATGGAGGAGTCCCCTCGGTTTTAATCTCACTTCCTCTACGATACATGCATACAACAGTAGAAATGGCTCATAAAGAAGATGTAGAAAACGTAATCAAATTGATTTACGAGACTTTACTGAAGATTAAGAAAAACCACGATTTCAAATATTTTAAAGTCTAAGCGTTATTGAATTTAGAGCTATTAATATTCATTGTAGCTTTAGCAATATATATACAACAACATTATATATTGTTGGTACATCTAATTTACAGCAATGAAGAATTCTATCTTATTCATCATTTGTATATCAATCATTATAATAGGTTGTGGTACCGATCTATTGCAAGATCAAGAATGGAGTGTAAACATAAATGATATCGAACAAGGGTTAAGAAATAGAGATGATATTCCTGCAATAGATAACCCCCGATATAAAACACTCAGCGAAGTGGATTACATGAATGATCAGGACCAAGTCCTAGTTGCAAATGTAAATGGTGACATTAAAATATACCCTATTAAAATTTTAGTTTATCATGAGCTCATTAACGAGTCTAACGAACTAATAAGTTACAGTACGCTCACAGGTACTTCCTCAATGTGGCGTCGCATAGTAGATGGAGTGAGACTAGACTTTGGAGTATCGGAGTTTACATTAAATAATAACCTGATCATGTATGATCAAACGACTACTAGTTTTTGGTCGCAGCTTTTATCCAGATCTATTTCTGGAACATATATAAATACAGTTTTACCCTCTATTAATGTATTGGAAACACATTGGGCTACAGCCAAAACCGCATATCCAGATGCCCCTGTCTTAAGTATAGATACTGGATTTGCAAGAGCTTATGATGTCTATCCCTACGGAGATTATAGAGAGGAAAGAGATTTTATTTTACCGTTTAATATGGATTATCTGGATAATCGTTTACTCACTAAGGAAAAGGTTTTAGGAATTTTAGGAGACAGTACAGCGATCATTTACAGCTATGACGATTTACCCGAAAGTGACATATTTCTAACCGAGGACATCATAGAAGAGAACAACATCTTCGTCGTAGGGCATAAAAACCAAAACTATATTGCTTCATTTTATAGTACTCCTGGTGTAACTTATACTCCAGTGGAAAATGCTTTACCTATCGTATTTAATGACAACTTAGGCAATCAGTATGATCTTATGGGACGTGTTCTAGCAGGACCTGATTTAGGAACTACACTGGATACTCCTAAAGCTATGACAGGCTACTGGTTTATCTTTCCCGCCTTTTATGAGAATATAGAAATTAGATAAAAATCAAAACTTGATTTTTATTTAAATGAGTCCTATTGTAAAATTTCTTAGATATAGATCAGCAAAGTGAGGACTTAATCCTTATGCTTTGTCCTCAGCTCCGATTGCTCGTATCTCCAGTCCTCAATTTTTTTATCATGCCCTGAAAGTAATACTGGAGGAACAGTCCAGTCTTTATATACTTCTGGTCGGGTGTAAACGGGAGGAGCAACCATATCATCCTGAAACGTATCAAATAATGCTGAACTTCCATCATTTAATACACCGGGGATCAATCTACCGATACTATCTACTAAGACGGCTGCAGCTAGTTCTCCACCAGAAAGTACGTACTCCCCTATACTGATTTCCATGGTAACTAGATGTTCACGGATCCGTTCGTCGATACCCTTATAATGACCACAAATCATCATAAGGTTTTTACTAAGAGAAAGTTTGTTAGCTAATGGTTGATCTAATAATTTACCATCCGGACAAAGGTAGATGATCTCATCATAAGCCCTTTCCGCCATCAAATCGGTAATGCATTTATCTAATGGCTCTACCATCATAACCATACCTGCACCACCACCATATTGATAATCATCGATTTGCTTATGAGGTCCAAGTCCATATTCTCTAAGATTATGAACTTGGACTTCAAGAATATCTTTTTGCTGTGCTCTTTTAAGGATAGAGTGATTAAGCGGACTATCTAATAGTTCCGGAACAGCAGAAATAATATCTATCCTCATCTTTATTATTCTATTCCTAATAATTCCACTTCAAAAATCAAAGCAGCATTAGGGCCTATTTTTCCACCTGCTCCTCTAGTTCCATAAGCTAAGTCAGAAGGTATAAATAATCTCCATTTATCACCAACCTTCATCAATTGTAATGCCTCTGTCCATCCTTTAATAACTCCATTAACTGGAAAAGATATCGGTTCTCCTCTTTCTACAGAACTATCAAAAACTTCACCGTTAATAAGTGTCCCGTGATAGTGTGTTTTTACTTTAGAAGAAATCGTAGGTGACGGTCCATCTCCCGAATTAATAACCTCATACTGTAAACCACTAGCAGTAGTAGTCACACCTTTTTTACGTCCATTTTCTGCGAGGAAAGCAGCTCCTGCGAGTTTATTATCAGCCCCAGCCTGTCCTTTTGCTTTATTCTGATATTCTCCGATAAACATACGAGCCATTTCTAGCGTCATGATATCATTAGATCCTTCCATTTGCTTTTTGATAGCTCCACTGAGAATCTTATCATTGATATCTTTAACGCCTTGCGTTTTAAGTTGCTCGGCGATAAAAACACCGTACGCGTAACTGAGAGAATCTTTTTCTGTTTTTAAATCTTGTGCCGTTAGGTCACTCATTAGCATTGTTATTATTAGTAATAAAAAAATGTTTCTAATCATGTTTTAAGTTTAAGCTGTTTTAGATTTTAGATCAGCATAATATTTAAAATATAAAGGAATGGTCTCTATTCCTTTATAGTAATTAAACAATCCATAGTGTTCGTTAGGAGAATGTATAGCATCACTATCTAGACCAAATCCCATCAACACTGATTTTACCCCAAACACTTTTTCAAACATGGCAACGATCGGTATACTACCACCTGATCTTCTAGGTATGGGTGTTCTTCCATAACTCTCCTCCATGGCCATGCTTGCGGCCTTGTACTCCGGCGTGTCAGTAGGTGTAACTGCAGGCACGCCACCGTGATGTGGAGTTACTTTGACTTTAACGCTATTAGGAGCTAATTTGTTAAAGTAATCTGTAAATAGTTCGTATACTTTCTCAGGCGTCTGACGAGGAACTAGTCTCATACTAATTTTGGCGTAAGCCTTAGAAGGCAAAACGGTCTTTGCCCCTTCTCCGATATAACCTCCCCATATTCCATTAACATCTAGTGTCGGTCTGATAGATGTACGCTCTAAAGTGGTGTACCCATCCTCTCCTTTAACCTCATTGATATCCAGGTCTCGTTGATAATAATCGAGATCAAAAGGAGCTTGGTTCATCTTTTCTCTTTCCTCTTTACTGATCACCTCTACATCGTCATAAAATCCAGGAATCGTTATCTTATTATTCTCATCTATTAATTTACCGATCATATCTGATAAGACATTTATCGGATTCCCGACTGCCCCTCCATAAACACCGGAGTGTAAGTCTCTGTTGGGTCCGGTGATTTCTACTTCCAAATATGCCAATCCTCTCAAACCCGTAGTTATAGACGGTACATCATTTGCAATGATCGATGTATCAGAAATCAGCACTACATCACATGCTAATTTTTCAGCATTATTTTTACAGAAAGGTTCTAGATTAGAAGAACCTATTTCTTCTTCTCCTTCTATCATAAACTTTACATTACAGGTCAATGTCTCCTGTTGCATCATCGTCTCAAACGCTTTTACATGCATATACATCTGGCCTTTATCGTCACATGCTCCTCTCGCAAAAATAGCTCCTTCAGGATGTAGATCTGTCTTTTTTATTACGGGTTCGAACGGTGGAGAATCCCATAGTTCTATTGGATCTGGAGGCTGCACGTCATAATGACCATATACTAAAATGGTTGGCAAATTAGGATCGATAATCTTTTCTCCATACACTACAGGGTAACCATCAGTGGTCATGACTTCTACCTCATCTGCACCCGCTGCTACTAATCGCTCCGCCACAAAAGTAGCCGTCTCATAGACATCATCACTATATTCCTTATCTGCGCTGATGGATGGAATTTTTAGCAATTCCACCAATTCATTTAAAAATCGATCTTTATTATCTTCTACGTATTGATTCATGTATTACTTCTTTATAATATTTTAGTGATTGTTATTGGTAATTATTTGCTCTTTATACTTAGTACTTCCTAATGCAATCGATTTAACAGGTCACTTTTAATATCACTTTTAGCTGCATTCTGGAATAATTTACCGCCTTTGGCCATCGAGATATTTCCGGTTTCTTCAGAAACTATTATAGCCATTGCATTACTACTTTCCGTTACTCCCACAGCAGCTCTATGTCGTAATCCTAGATCACCAGGTAGAGACTGCTTCTGGCTTACAGCAACTACACAACTGGCAGCCACTATTTTATCTCCAGCTATTATTACAGCTCCATCATGTAAAGGACTATTTTTAAAAAATATACTCTCTAGTAGTTGGTCGTTTACATCAGCATTTATTTCTACTCCAGTGTTAGAATAGTTTTTCCAGCCAAAATCATCTGTAATTACGATCAATGCTCCTGTCTTGGTTTTACTTAATTCGCTTATACTTTTCACGATATCATCTGCTGCTCTTTCATTTCTAAAAGTTGCAATTTTTGTGCCTTTAAGGTTTAACCAATTTTCCATAAACTCTAACCTTCCTTTTAGAGTATTTCCTATGAGTAGAAAAAACCTTCTTACCTCGGGCTGGAAAATAATAACAAGAAATAAAACTCCAAACCCTACAAACTTACCCATGACCGCAGTCAGGAGTTTCATATCCAAATATGAGACTACTAGGTAAAAAAGATAAAACAAAATAACACCTATAAAAACATTGATCGCGATGGTACCTCTCAATAATTTGTAAACGAGATAAACGAGATAAGCAACGATTAAAACGTCAACGACATCTAGGATAGTTATGTTAGTCAGACTTTCTAGTAAGTTCATATATACTAAGGTAAAATAGAGGTCTTTTTCTTTTTGTATTCTATTGTTTCTCCAAAATTAAAATACATAAAACTTAGCTCATCTGCAGCTTCCTCTATCTGTTTAGAAGTAGGTTTACCTGCTCCATGACCTGCACTTGTTTCTATTCTGATTAACACTGGATTTTCTCCTACATGCTTATCTTGTAATTCTGATATAAATTTAAAACTATGAGCGGGTACTACTCTATCGTCATGATCAGCAGTGGTAACCATCGTCGCTGGGTAGGATTTTTTTTCTACATTATGCAGCGGCGAATAAGCTTTGAGATAATTGAATGCTTCAGGATCGTCTGACTTACCATAATCCCCCTCCCAGGCCCATCCAATGGTAAACGTATGATAACGCAGCATATCTAGAACACCTACCCCAGGAAATGCCACAGCATAAAGATCTGGTCTTTGGGTCATACAAGCCCCAACGAGTAATCCACCGTTAGACCTACCTTCTATGGCTAGTTTGTCAGATGATGTGTATTTATTATCAATTAAAAATTCGGCTGCAGCCTGAAAATCATCAAAGACGTTTTGCTTATTTTCTTTAGTTCCAGCTTTATGCCATTCTGACCCAAATTCGCCTCCTCCTCTAATATTAGCCACAGCATAAATTCCATCATTCTCTAATATAGGTAACCTTTTGATGCTAAAACTTGGAGTAATGGGAATATCAAAACCTCCATATCCATAAAGAAGTGTTGGTCGTTTACCATCTAGTTTTAATCCCTTTTTGTGAGTTAGAAACATAGGAACCTTAGTCCCATCTTTACTAGTATACCAGACCTGCTTAGTCTCAAACTGATCGAGATCTATGTTTAATGTCGGAGCTTCATGTACTTTATAAGTGAGATTTTCTACATCTAATTTATAAACAGTATTAGGGCTAGTAAAAGATGAAAAATTAAAAAACGCATCTTTACTATCCTTCTTTCCAGAGACACCGCCAGAAGATCCTATTCCAGGCAATTCTAGGTTTTGAATAAAATTACCATCTATGTCATATACCTTGATCAAGCTACTCGCGTTATGCAGATAATTTGCAAATATTTTATTACCGACAATAGAAACATTACGTAAGGCATCGTCAGATTCCGGAATAACAACTCTCCAGTTTTCTTTTCCTGGCATATCATAATCGATAGCTACCAGTCTGTTCTTAGGAGCTCCATTGTTAGTAAGGAATAACAATTCGGACCCATCCGAATCTATGAAGTTATAATCATGTTCAAAATCGTCAATTACTTTTTTTAACTCCTTAGATCCAGTTTTACCTATTTTAAGAGCATTACCACTGGTGGACTCTGAAGCTGAAATGTAAAAATACTTCCCATCATCTGATGTACCTGCATAAGCATTACGCTGTGGAAATTTATCATCCTTGTAAACCAAAACATCTTGATCTTGAGAGGTTCCTAGTTCGTGATAATAAACACTGTGGAATTCATTTTTAGCTGATAGCATATCATCCTCAGAACTAATCGGGTAACGAGAATAATAAAAGCCATTTCCAGCCCAAGACATGCCTGAAAACTTAACCCATTCTATTTTATCCGCTAGCATTTTATTGTTAGCCATATCTTTTACATAGATCGTACGCCAATCAGATCCTGCTTCGGAAACCTGATAAGCCATGAGATCTCCTTTTTTATTAAATGACAATCCTCCTAAAGAACTTGTACCATCCTCAGAAAGAGTGTTAGGATCAAAAGCGACCTTACCATCCTTTTTTAAATCGTCTGTTCCGTACATTACGCTCTGGTTCTGAAGACCGTCATTTTTAAAATAATAGTACGTCTCTCCTTCTTTAAATGGAGTACCGATCTTTTCATAATTCCATAACTCTGAAAGCCTACTTTTAATATCCTCGCGAAAAGGAATCTGATCTAAATATCCAAAAGTGGCTTTGTTTTGTCTTACTACCCAATCTTTTGTTTCATCTGAATTATCATCCTCTAACCATCTATAAGGATCAGCTACTGATATGTCTCCGTATTTATCGATTACAGTAGTGTCTTTACGTGTGTCTGGATAATCCACATTTATGTACTTTTTTTCCATAGTTCGCTCGGCTCCTTCGTTACTACATGAGTACGAAAAAATAATTAAAAAGAAGATTAGATATTTATTCATGTTAATGGTTGTTGTACATTGCGAAGTTAACTAAATGAATTATACTATAAGTCTTAAATTTTTGTAGCTATTTTTACGGATATTTACATCGTCTTTTGATTACGATGCAAATTAACAACACTGATATTGAGAAGAACATCTAATTATCTTTTTTTTGGTCTCCTAACGATTATACTATCTGGCTCCTGCGGTTCATCAAAAGAGATATCATCTAATGATATGACTCTAAGGTATGGAGACTGCAATATAGCCTATACGGGTTTTGATAAAAACCTAAGAAAAGAAAGAAAAGAGTTAGAACTAGAACATTTTTTTGGGTTCACTTCCGATAAGCTGAAGCCAGTTTTTAAGGAAAGAGATTTCATAGAATGTAAAGCCAGCCTAACAAAATTAGATAAAGATATTTACCTAAGGATGAATCTAGAAATCGCTGCCCCTAATGCATCATCTTCTTATGGCCAAATTCCTAAAGGAAATATTATGGTGATTACGATGATCAATGGAAATAAAATATACTCCTATTCTGCGGCCACTTCTAAAGGGAAATATGACAAAGTATCCAAGAAGACCGTTTTTGATGCGATTTATCTCATAGAAAAGGAAAAAGAATTACGTGCTCAGGAAATCGATAGAGTCGGTATCATGTGGACCACTGGTTATGAAGAATATCCTATCTACGAAGTAGACTTTTTAAGAAGACAATTTAAATGTTTAGGGAATTAAAACTATGCTAGGATTAAAATTACCAACGGATCCGAGATGGGTCAATCTTGCAGAAAAATCGCTGGAGGATATACTAACGGATCATGCTTACTGCGAGCAAAAAGCAGCGATATCATGTATATCCCTTATCCAAGGACATCCTAAAAGACATCGTCTAGTAAGGGAACTTAGTCCCATAGTAACTGAGGAGTGGGGTCATTTCCGACAGGTATTAAACGAACTAGACTCGAGAAATCTAGAACTGGGCTTACAACGCAAAGATGAGTACGTAAATATGCTTCTACAATTCCAACGCAAAGGTGGTAGTCGTGAACAAAGACTAGTAGAAAAATTACTGACTAATGCTCTAATCGAAGCGAGAAGCTGCGAAAGATTTAGATTATTATCCCTACATCTCGAGGAAGATGCTCTGAAAAAATTCTATCATACATTTATGGTTTCGGAGGCAGGACATTATCGATTATTTTTAGACTTAGCTATGGAATATGGCGGAGAGGAAAAAGTAAAACTGCGTTGGCAAGAATATTTAGATTACGAAAAGCAAATCATGGAACAACTGGAACCTCGTGGAGATCGGATGCATTGAGACCTATTGGACTGTTAGTCATTAGAGATATAAGTCTTAATCGTTATGAAGAACTCTAAATAAAACAAAAGGAGAATAAACCTGAGCTTATTCTCCTTTGTACAAATTTTCAAACTAAACTTTATTCTTATATTTTTATTTATTAGTTTCTTACTAATTTTTCTAGTATTCCATTATTATCTACAACAAGTTCTGCAGAAGTATAACCTTTATTGATCGCTTTTACTCTTGCCGATTCTGCATCTTCCAAAGTTCTATATCCACTAAGAACAAATATTGTCCATCCTTTTTTAGTCCATTGCTCTACTCTACCCAGTCCTTTTACAGAATTGATATCAAAGAACTGAGGATCCTCATAAGAAGCTAGTCTTACTTTATAGTTACTTGCATAAGGATCTTTTTGTGTTACGGACTCTTCTGCTAACTGGATCTCATGGATATCAAGCGGCTCATGTGCAATAAATGCATCTCTATAACCCATGCTTTTTACATCTAAAAGAACAGCCTCTGCCTCTGTACGATCTAAATAATATCCAAGTCTAATTTTAGTAGACTTAGTTTTATAAACCTTATATAAATTTCCAAATTTTGTAAGCGAACTGTAATCAGATATGTTTACTCTACTTTTAAATAAAGCAGCGATCTGTATAAAGTACACATCATTAGCAGCTGATAGAATCTCATCTATAGCTATCAGTCTAGCATCAGCAACGGTGATCTCTGCTTTAGCCACCTCTACACTGGTAGATGTAGCGGACGCTAGAGCAACTTCCTTAGAAGTAGCATTGCTTGCACCTACTACAGATTCTGGCAATTTCTCTGCTTTAGGAACATTTTGAAAATCTTCTATTTTTACTCTTTCGGGAACGATTTCTGTTCCTGCTACCTCTGTTCCTAATACTTTAGATGATGCTGGGATGGCCTCTACTTCTGTCTTTACTTCTTTAGTCGATGGCCTAGCATTGGGTGCCGTATGCTCATCTAATTTAAATGCAGCTGGTATATTTAACTCTTCTTTATATGCAACTACTCTCGCGTCGGTAACGGTCTGATCTAGTTTTTTAAGGTCACTTAAATTTACCGCTGTAGGAACCAGTGTTTCTGTCGAAGCAAAGTCCTGAACATCCATAGGTGTTGCTAAATAAATATCGTCTTTACCTCTTCCTCCTAATCTGTTAGAGGAAAGGTAATAATCTTTAGTCTTAGGATTAATAGTAAAAAAGTAATCATCGGATAGCGAATTTACCCCTTTACCCATATTCTCTGCATAGGTCCATTTACCATTACTCACTTGAGATTTAAATACATCAAAACCTCCTAAACCTTGGTGATAATCAGAGGAGAAGTATAATTTATCTCCATCAAAAAATGGTGTGATCTCGTTTCCAGATGTATTAATCTGACCTCCTAAGTTCTCGGGATAAGTCCACTCTCCATCTTTTAAATAACTGACATAAATATCATAACCTCCATATCCTCCTGGACGATTAGAAGCATAATATAAAGCTTTACCTCCAAATGCTAAACATGGAAATCCTGACGCATAACCTACTTCGTTATGTTTAAACGGAGTAGACTCTGTAAAATCACCAGACTCGCTAGCATCAGCAAAATAGATACTCATATCATTGTCTTGATGGCCTACATAGTTAAAACCATCTTTAAAATTATTCTTAGTATATGCACATCTGGACATATCAGTCGCGTAACTGATAGGACCTAGATTTTCATCATCTTTAAGTGCATCTCTTAGTAGATTTAATGGATCTCGCATACTAGGATTATCGCTAGTAGCATAGATCAATCTATTTTTAGATTTAGCTTGGATACGAGAATCATTTCTATCTCCGACTATGCCATCAAGACTTTTTCTAAAAGAAGAAAATACTACTTTCCCTTTATAAAATGTAACTCCATAATCAGAGTACTTACTGTTCCCTCCAAAAAGTCTCAGGTCATAACGATCCTGCTCCATCAAAGTGTTTTTTGCGTAATCACAACTCACTGCATAATGCTCACCGATGATCGGATCATGTTGCTTAAACTCCCAGTATAACTCCTGAGCTTCGTCGTATTTTCCGATTTGTTTTAAAGTATGAGCATAACTGAGCATAAAGTCAGGATAAGTTTTTATTTCATCACCTGCTTTGCGATACCACATGACTGCACTGATCGGCTGATTAGTACGTCGATAGGCTTCCGCCAATTTTAATTTAGCCTCTGTATTGTTGGGATCTTCTTCTGATAGTGTTTTTTGATAGTTTACTATCGCGAGGTTGTATGCTTTTAGCTCAAACTGTTTGTTAGCTTTTTTGTAAAGCTTTTGAGCATGCACTCCGTGTAAGGCAATAGCAAATATAGCTAGCACCACTAAAAATAGCTTTCTAGACATTAGTATATGAGTTTTCTTAAATTGTATATATTACAATAATCAAATATATGAAGATAACTGCATAACAGAGTATAATACATTACATTTTTTTATAATGTATTAAATTATTTAAATATTATTAATATTACATATGTGTATGAATATGATTTATAGCTTAATACATATTTACAATAAATTATATAAAACGGAAATATTCCTACTACTATGTATAGGTAGGCCTGTTTTTGACTAAAATAAACGATCATAATCGACAAACATCTATGCTATAGTTAGCATAAAGGCCATTATGTTCAATATAATTTTATAAAATTGTAGATATACGACGAGGTTACAGTGCATAACCGAGTTACCCTATAATCGATGTCTTCATTGAAAAAGATAATCTCAAGCTAAACAGTAGATGATTTATAATAGCTTATCGCGAAAATTTAGATTAACGCTTTAAAGCCCATTATGATTTCTCAAATTTACTCAGTGCAAATACAGATAAGAAACCCAAAACGGAGACAAGCAAAACCAAAATCAGCTGACTCTCTCCCATTAGGTAATCTGCAGGAAATACATTTTGTTCTTTCAAAATTTTAAATTCGAGATCTTGTGATCTTTGGATAAATCCGATCGCGTCCTCAGTCACTAATAGATTAGTAGATTTATCTAGCAGAACTTGTGGATTACGCCAAGGCCATATTTTATTCAAAGAACCGATCATAAAACCTGTCAGTAAAGCTAGCGTCTGATTTTTATAATTCTTAAAAGTCCAAGATAGCACCCTCGAAAAAACGGCTAATCCAATGAGCATCCCTATTCCAAAAAAAGCCAAAATTTTAAATTCGTCGAAAGACGGAGAAGAACCAAATTCTTTTAAAGTCGGAACCACAATTACATACATCCCCATCAATAATAAAATAAAACTTCCCGAGATTCCTGGTAAAATTAATGCTGACACTGCGATCGCTCCAGCAGTCATCAGCATAAGAGGATGCGTAGAACCTTCCACCGGACTAATCGTAGTAATTCCATAAGCCACGACAGCACCGAGTATCATCAAAGCTATCGCAGGCAAATTCCAATGACTTACTTTACGGCCGATATATATTCCTGATGCGATGATCAAACCAAAGAAAAAGGCCCATAAAGGTTCTGGATAATGATCAAGTAAATAAGTAATTGCTACAGCTCCTACACCTATACCGATAACCATCCCAGAAAGTAGAAAAGTCAAAAACCAACCATCTATGGCTTTCCATAATCCTATTATTCCCTCTGTTTTATACTCAGTAATTAATGAAGGCCCTATTCCTTTTATAGCATCGAGTAGTCTTTCGTAAATTCCGGTAATAAATGCAATCGTTCCACCGCTCACTCCTGGAATCACCTCCGCAATCCCCATGATCATTCCTTTGGCGATCAGACTTATTTTATTAGTTCCTTCCATTGTCATGTTCTCTCCCCTTTATACTTCCGCTTTTAAAAAGTTGGTTTAATTCTTCAGCAGATTTTTTTTCATCCTTAGATGCCGTTAATCTCATAAATTCTAAATCTGGCTGCCCCGCATCGACCCATGAGGTATACCAGACACTACCTATAGACAATATCGCATCACGCATGCGTTCCTCTACCATACCCTTCATCATATCTTTGTAAGCCTCTGCATATTCAGGACACTGGATACGGATTGTGCGATCCAGTCTCTCATCATAACACCATTGCTTATCCTCAGGAAATGTTTTACTAAGTTCTTTTTCGTAGCCTAATACTTCATCTAGCAAGCTATGACTCTCCAATACGACTTCCCAGAAATAGTCTCTTTTATTTTCTATGTATTCTGCTTTCCCAACATAAAAATCAAATTCTTCTTCAGCAAATAATTCTGGAATTCGGCTTTCCCAAAACGCATGAATACCGACCTGATCTGTCATATATCCATTATAATTTTCTGTAGTGTGGAGAGGTACATGTGCATCTCCGATATAATGTCCGATATCAGCAGATATTCTTAAAATGGTTTTAGAATCTTTTCTTTTAAATGCCTTAGTCAGCTGTTTCTGAAACCTCAGTAACCAGTAAGGCAGAATTCCATATTCCGAAAACTTATCCTTTATTGTAATCGATCCATTTTTAGAGGGCACCTCAAAATTCCATGGCGAGTCAGGATCTGTATACAACGCAAAGTTCAATTTTTTCCTAATCGAGTCTTTAGCAGCATTATCAAAAAAAATACCTTCCAGGTCGACTATTGTCGAATCTCCTTGCGAGTCAACAAAAAATAATTCTCCAAATTTAAGCACGGCATCTACGTAACGTCGTGGCACATTATCAAATGGATACGTTCCCCAATGATCAACGTCTATATAGTGCCTCACGGCCTCATGCTTAGTTGCATATCGACGCTTGTCCGGATCTACAGCATGCTCTGTGATATACTCGATATTCTTTTTATAAAAGCCGAGCATTTCTGGAGGCAAAGTAAAGACCGACATTCTATTGATCTTACGATGTCCGTAAAATCCCCATTCGGGTCCAGTAAAACTTGTGCTAATTATAAAGCCAAGAATAAGTAAAATAACTTTCTGCATCGAGATAAAGGTATTAAAAGCTCAGGAATGATACATGGATCAGGCTTTGTTATTTAAGTTAATGTTACTAAAATAATTAACACCTAGGTGCCGTATTAAATGGTATTTATAATTTAAGAACAAAAAGTACAGTAGCTATAAATCCTCTTTTACGACTATCATTTATTTAACAGCTATGTTTTAAAACTCTAAAGACATCAATGCGTTTTAAGTAAACATCATACTCGAGTAAAATAATAAACCATCAGCTAATTATGTCCAAAAAAATAAGCATCCGTCCTAACCTACCTACTGATATTACGCAAGGAAATCTAACCGATATAGAGCGATTTCAAAACACAACTTTACGCCCTATATTAAAACTGCAGCATGACCTCCTTCTCGCTGTGACTAAAAGCTATTTCCACATTAAAAAAGATGTTTTTTATAGTTTAGAAAAACTAGATCAAGCAAAATACATTACAGAGCAGATTGTCGGTGATAAAAATATCCGTACAGAACTAATCGGAATGATTATAGGAATGATGACCACAGAGGAATACTCTTTTTACACCATCCATTCAAGCGAACTAAAAAGAAGAATAAAAACGATGACGCTAGAGCGTTTATTATCAGGGATTGAAGATGTTTAGACGGCGGTGATGAGATGTAATGTGTATTTGTGAATTTCTTAAAAGCTAGAGGGATAAATTTTTATACCACTCCTATTTTTCACCTAGGTGTGTATTCTCAATATTCCCCTACAGAGTGTCCCATCAATGGCAATACAAATAGAACTGCAGCTATAAACTCTAAAAGGATCACAAGCAATGAAATGCCTATAATCTTGAAACCCTTCTTATATCCATTTTTAATCCATGACCAAATACCGAAACACACATTCACGATTGTAAAAACAAACCATAAATAGTAAATAAAAATCCATAAAAAAGAAGCAATGGCTAAACCTAATACACCAAGCACTAGGACCAGTGCGTTTAGAATTAACCAGACTTTCATACTCTTATTAAATGTATCATTCCTTAAAATAATCGATGGACCTCAGTAGTCCTTTTACGAGTCGATGTTGAGCCAGAATAAAATCTCCATTAGGGCAATCTACAAAATATCGTTCTACCCCTTTTGTCTCTCTTACATTTTTAGTATTACGAGTAGATTCTAAGTCCTCCAAAGGAAAAAAGCGATATACATTATCTAATCCTTTTTTATGAGAAACTGTAAGTGTCATAAATGGGACTAATGCTTTTATAGAGTCTTTATCTTCGTAGTTATTTTTTAATTTTTCGGATCCTATTTTCTCCATATTTTTTAAATAAGCCTTTATAGAACCGGGTTTAGCTTTTGTCTTTTCTCCTGCCTTAGATGTATTAGAGGATTCCACTGTTTGATCATCTACATTAAGTACAAAAGAGTCAGATTTATATTTAGGATAATCTACTTTGACACGTTTTATGTTCTCAAGATCCTCCGCGATAAAAGTCTTATCTCTCCATTCCAACTCTGATAAAATGTAACGCCCTCTTATGCTCCCCTCATAACTCGTCATATCCATCACATAAGGTTGATCAGCACCTTCCATCAGCATATATGTTCCCAGTTCATCTGCGGTACCTCCTCCTACATAATAGGTTTTAATCTTATTATCAGAAGCATCATAGATTTCAACTTTTACTCCTATCAGTCCGATTTCTTTTATCGCGTTAGGAACAGCATTAGGGTGAGGAATATACTTCATCCTCATCTCAGTCATGACCTTAAGTAAACGCATCATTTTATTCTCATGCACTTTATACTTATCGTTTACCATCCATCGATCTCCATTACGTTTGAGCGTTACTGGAGGACCCGTTTTCTGAGCAATGAATATTTTATGAATCTCACTTTGATCCTTAATTCTGAAACTGCGATCATATGTATCTATCGTAGAATTATTTTTTTTGTTATTCCAGTTGATTGCGAGATACGCGACACCACAGAGAAGCAATAAGAGCACGAGTAATCCTAAAATTCTTTTCATAGAAAATTTATTTTTATGATACTAACCTGTATATACGAAAAAGTTAAGAGGCATATTTTCTTTTACGCCTCCACTGGAACAACAGTCCAAAAAGACCTAATAACAGGAATGGTAAAACAATGTTAATCACTTGCCATTTTGTACGTTCCTCTTTAGCCTTGACTATATCTAACAATCTTAATTTCACCTCTTTTGCTCGTGATGCGAGCACTCCTCTCTGATCTAACATGTACTCTATAGCGTTAAGCATAAAGTCAGAATTACCTTGATATACCTGTTTGTCCCAGTTATTAAATCCTAATGCAGAAATCCTTTTCTGGTTAGGATCATATATGTTTTTTGTAAAGTCTGCATCACTTATAAATAACTGTTTAGTCGATACACTATTTTCTTTAAACTCGCTTCCCACTTTCTGCAAAGTCTCTTTACTTTCCTGCGATACTCTATTCTTAAAAAAGGACTCAAAAACACCTTCTACTAAAACTGCTACCGGCTGAGGCCCTTTATTAAATTTAGAAGCATCCGGAGGATATCTTAGAATCTCAAAATTTAATCGCATCGGTAGCATCTGGAATCTGGAATATTCCGAACTCTCTAATAAGACTGTCTTTTTTAGACTTCCGTTTGTTTTTATTGTATCTATTGTATTAGGAAAAAACATGTTTACCCGATCTATATTTTTTACAATCGGATGATTGGTCTTACTAGCAATCAATGGATGATAATACCAGTTAAACAACTGGGTCTGTGCTTTACCTCCTTGCTGCCCGATCACTTGTGGTATTTTTGTACACTCGAGATCTAGAATTAAATTAGGCTGGACCCTCACTCCATATTTAAAAAACATATCATCTAAACCTGTATCAAATAAGTCAGGTACATAAAATTTATTCCTACTGATGCTATCTAAGGTGACATTCATTTTTTCTGTCAGCCAAATCACTTTTCCTCCATTCATCACATACTGATCTATCTTAAACTGATTTTTAAGCGTAATCGGTGCTTTAGGTCCTGCTACAATAAGTAGATCTAATTCTGGCTTTATTTGCACAACACTATCTAAACTTAGTCGACCTGTGTTGTAAAATGCTTGCAAACCTCTGGTAAGAGCAGCGAGTTGCTCGTCTTGTAATTCGCCATTACCCGTAGTAAAAAGAATATTAGGTTTTTCTGTAAGTTTTAACTTTTGTATAGCATCTGCAAACTTATATTCTAGCAAAGAGACGGAGTTATTTAAGATCTCTTCCTTGGATAAATTAGGATTATCCTCTTCTAACAGATTGATCAAGATTCTTCTTTGACCATAGCTAAGTATTGCCCATGGATAGATTAACTTCTGTGTCATCTCATCGCCCTCTCTGAAGCTTAGGCTTGTAGGCATAATTCCATCCTTAGACAGCTCCTGTGTTCTGGCATTTACATCGTCAGCTGAGCCTTCTAACGGATCTTCAAAATCATAATCTATCAGACCATTTATATTATTAAACTTCTGCAACATTTCTCCTGTCGCTGTACTTAGTCTTTTAAAACCAGATGGAAAATTACCTTCTAATAACACTTTAACAAGTATCGGATCTTCCTGTTCTTCGATAAGTTCTATAGTGGCATCTGTAAGCGTAAATCGTTTATCACTAGTAAGATCAATCTGTCCATGAAAAATATTAGCAATAACATTTACTACGACTAGAATCGCCAACACGATTACGATTTGCAAAAAGGCCTCCGATCCTTTCTTAACTTTTCCTACCATTTTCTGCGATTTAGAGAAGTGACCGTAAGTAAAAGAAAAAAGAAAATAACGGAAACAAAGTAAATAACATCTTTAGAATTAAGAGCACCATTACTGATAGATACATAATGATGATTTATTCCGATCTTGTCTACTACATCATCTACCCGGCCAATAAAAACCGGAAGACTGCTTAGATAATTAAAAGCCCAATGCATCATGAAGCATAAAAATATTGCTAGCAAAAATGCTATAATCTGATTATCTGTAAGTGTAGAGGCAAACATACCTATGGCAACAAAACTACCAGCTAGAAAAGAAAGTCCGATATACGAACCGATAATCGCTCCACTATCTAAATTCCCCTTAGGTGTTCCTAACTGATAAACACTATAATAATATATGAGTGTCGGTAATAAAGCCAACAGTACTAAAGTCCAATTTGCAAAAAACTTACCCAGTACAATTTGCCAGTCACTAATAGGCTTAGTAAATAAAAACTCTATTGTACCTTGCTGATATTCTTCTGCAAAAGATCGCATCGTAATCGCAGGAATCAAAAACATAAATATCATCGGACCAATGGAAAACAATTGTTCTAACCCAGCATAGTTATATTCTAATATACTAGTCTCTGTAAAAACCCACATAAACAATCCAGTAATGATCAGAAATAAACCGATCACAATGTACGCCATAAGCGAACTAAAAAAGGATGATATTTCTTTACGGTATATACTAAGCATCGTAGGTTAGTTCTTGAAAGATATTTTCTACACTGGCTTCTTCTTGTTTCATTTCTATGAGCACAAGGCCACTATCTACTACTTTTTTAAAAACTATCGGCCTAATGTCCACATCACCCTCTGTCACTATTTCTAATGCAGCTGGGTTTACTACATTAACCTTATCTACACCACTCACCCCTTCAAAGATGGCAGGATTTACTCTCCTATCAAATACAAGACTTAAAACTCGATTTCCTTTTGCTCGTTGTTTTAATTTTTCTATCGGATCATTAGCGATGATCTTTCCTCTATTTAAAATAATTACCCTATCACATAAAGCTTGTACCTCTTGCATAATATGGCTGGAAAAAATAACAGTCTTTTCCTTCCCAAAATTCTTGATCAACTGTCTAATCTCTACAAGTTGGTTAGGATCCAGTCCAGAAGTTGGTTCATCTAGGATCAGTACTTCAGGATTATTTAACAATGCTTGGGCAAGACCTACTCTTTGGCGATATCCTTTTGAAAGAGATGATATTTTTTTATGTTGCTCTACATCTAAGCCTACTTGCTCGATCATATCATTGATCTGAGTTTTGGCATTAGGAACTGAAAGAATATCAGCCACAAAGCTGAGATACTCCTTTACATACATTTCTTTATAAAGCGGATTATGTTCTGGAAGGTATCCGATAAGATTACGTACTTCTTTACTATTGGTAGCTACGTTATAACCACAGACTTCTGCAGTACCCGAACTCGCAGGCATGAAGCAAGTCAGTATCTTCATGGTTGTGGTCTTACCTGCTCCGTTAGGCCCAAGAAAACCTACGATCTCCCCTTTCTTTACTTCAAAGTCAAGGGTGTCTATCGCTTTTTGCGAACCATAAATTTTAGTAAGATCCTTTACGAGTATAGACATAATTCAATAAATCAGTACTGCAAAACTATACATTTTACTCTGCTGGTATAGCTTTGATATTATTTTCTATTTCTTCTATGAGCTGCTTTAAATTCCACGCATCCTTTAAACTGTAATCTCCGATTTTTGTTCGGACTAGACTATGGAGATAAGCTCCAGCATTTACAGCCCTTCCAAAATCAAAAGCCAAAGATCTTATATAAGTCCCTTTGCTACATCCCACTGTAAATGGTACGATCGGCAAAGCCATTTCCCCCAAAACAAAATCATAAATATTTACTTGTCTAGTTGGAATTTCAACTTGCTTTCCTGCTCGGGCGTATTTATATAATGCTTTCCCATTTTTTTTAATTGCCGAAAATATAGGAGGTTTTTGGTCTATTAAACCAACAAAGCTTTTTCTCGCACGTTCTAAATCATTCGCCGTCAAGGCAGAAATATCATAAGTCTCATCTATATCAGTCTCTCTATCATAACTCGGAGTAGTGGCTCCAATGTAAAACTCACCTGTATATTCTTTTTGTTGAACCTGTAAACTTTCTATGGTCTTAGTAGACTTACCAGTACATAAGATAAGCAAGCCCGTTGCTAATGGATCAAGTGTACCCGCATGTCCCACTTTTATTTTCTTAATACCTAGCCCTTTTTTTAAAGTATATCGTACTTTATTTACCACATCAAAAGAAGTCCATTCGAGCGGTTTATCTATAAGTATCGTTGCTCCCGCTTTAAAGTCAACATCAGCAATGGAAGTCTGTGGTGTCAGTATCATAATACTTTGAAAATAAAAATGACAACTGCTACTGCAAAACAATAAAAGGCAAAATACTTAAGCTGTGCTTTTTTAACGATCGCAATCATAGCCGTACAAGCGATAAGACCTGTCATAAAAGCGGCTATAAATCCTGCTATCAAATCTAAATGTGGAACGGCAGCTGAGGTAAGATCTCCATCCATCAGATCCTTGGCCATCTTCCCAAATATTAATGGCACTACCATCAAAAAAGAAAAACGTGCAGCTCTCGTCCTATCTATACCTAAAACTACCGAAGTAGAAATCGTCGCTCCCGATCGAGAAATTCCTGGTAAAATAGCAATCGCTTGAGCAATACCGACTATTACTGCATCCAGATAACTCACTTCTCTAATCGTATTTTTTGCTCTATCCGCAACGAATAAAAGTAAGCCGGTAAGAATGAGCATACAAGCCACTAACAACAAATTTTGTGTAAATAAAGAGTCTATAAAATCCTCAAAAAATACTCCAACTATCGCCGCTGGAATCATGGATATTATGATCTTAAACACAAAAGGTCTCGAGGATCCCTCTTTTGCTAAAATCATTTTTATAATATCCATAATGTCTTTTCTAAAAACTACCATAGTACTAAGCGCAGTTGCAAAATGGAGTACGACAGTCATCAAAAGGCTAAACTCTCCGACACTATCATCTTCTAAAATATACTTGGCTATTTCTAAATGCCCACTACTACTTACAGGTAAAAACTCTGTCAGCCCCTGGATAATTCCGAGGATTATACTATCCCATACACTACTGATCAATGGAGGTCCTATTTATTTTTAAAAATGGCTAAAAATCCTACTCCTAGACCGATCAAAATGACTACTGGAGCTAGGACTGTTCTACGGAAAGAGTAAATCTCGTTTTCATTCCATTCTGTTGGTAACTGCTTCCCACCTGCCATTAGAGCCATACCGATTAAGATAAGCACAAATGCAGCGATCATATACATGTAATTTTGCTTACCATAGAGCATATCTACAGAAGCCGTAGATCTAGATTTTCCTTTGGAAATGGTGGGCTGGAGCTTAGATTCCGTGCCGGTTACCACCACTGTTTTCCTACCTTTTTTTGCCATATCACTGTGAATATATCTGTAAATATAAATATATCTATATCAGATAAGTAACTTCTAAAGTTTTTCTCTGTGATCAAAACTGATGATACAACTAATTATTGCAGAAATACATCTAATAATAAACCGTCATTATGAAAAGAAGGAAATTATTCAAGACTAACAATACGGGAGCAATGGCAGATGTCGCTTTTTTACTTCTCATATTCTTTATGGTCGTGACCACTTTTAATAAGGACTATAAACTCGCAATGACGCTCCCACGTCACACAGAAAATCTTGCGGCCGCTCCTATTTCTAAAGACCGCATTATATCCATTTCCCTAAATGCAACTAACGAGCTTATGATAGAAAATAATATCACAGTTACTGATCCTACTAGTGATATTTTTATGGGCTTAAAGCCAATATTAAATCGTGACCAAAAACCTGTTATCGTTATAAAAATGCACCCTGATACTGATTATCAGGCCTATATAGAAGTCTTAGCTCATATTAAACAAGCCAAAGAAACCTTACGTCTATATTTATCCCAGCACCTATTACAAAAGAAATATCGGGACCTCGATATTAATGATAAACAAGCGATCGAAAACAGACTCCAGATGACTATTAGCGAACAAGAAATGAAAATATCATGATCTTACTTAAAACAAAGAAGAAAAAAGAGATGCCCAGTATAAATACTACTGCCTTACCAGACATCATCTTTATGCTACTATTTTTCTTTATGGTCACTACTGTAATGCGACAACCGGATAGCACAGAACAGCTAGTGCTTCCTATTACCATTACCTCCGAAAGTACAGAACGTAGCGATACTAAAGAGCTAGTTGTATCATTGTATAAAAATTCTGATCAGCAAGATGTAGTCCAGATTCAGAATAAAATCACTTCTGTGGATCAAGTCCAAAATTCGCTAAATCTTGCTATTACAAAAATGAAACAAAATCAAATATTCCCAAAAAAAGCTATTCTTAAAATAGATCAACATATAAAGATGTCTACGGTAAATAAACTAAAAACTGCTCTACAAAAAGCAGAGATATTAAAAGTGGAATATGTGCATCACGCTGGGAACAAAACAGTAGATTAATTTTCTACTGTCTTAGGATAGCAGAAAACTGAAAGTAGCTGCTTGTATAATTTAGAGAACCTATCGTTTCTCCATCACCATCAGTTCCAGAAAATTCAAGTAATGATTTTAGATTATAATTATATTTTATTCCTATATCTACCAAATTAGAAACAACATAACTAATTCCTCCATGAACCGAAGGGATCCATCTATTATCAATATTATCTGTAAGTAAATCGGAATCACCATCTCGTCCAGCAGTAACTCCTGCTAAATATTCTATACCAACACCCCCATGCATGTAAAACTGATCTACTAACCTTGCATGTAAAGAAATCGGAATCACCACGCTTACATTTGTAAGATTGCCATCAATTCCTTTAATACCTGTTCCGACAAAAGCGATCTCTGGCCTAAGTGTTGATTTTAATCTATCGGAAAATGTTCTTTCTGCCGAACAAAGAAGAGAAAATCCAATAATTGGGTCAAATTCTTGAAGACTAGGACTCGACTCCCCTTTATAAGTGAAAGTACTATGATATTTAGAATAATTGATCCCCATACCGATCCCATACTTCATTTTCTTAGGGGCCACTTCTTGAGAAAATAACGAGAAACTAAACAATAAAAAACCTAGGCCAGCTATGGCTACTTTAAATACATTCATTAGGATAAAAATTTTGTGAAGTAGAATTTCTCTATGCGGATTTTCCAGTTGTTATGTGTGATGTCTATTTAACTTATCCTTAAGGATTTAATTGCTCATGCAATTAAAATAATTATTCAACCAAGCTCAATATCCTTCTCTTCAATTTACCCACCACTTTTATCCCAACATTAATATATTTTTGTAAAACATAAAATTATCATGTTTAAACAACTCATCATATTATCATTATTTTTAGGGATAGCCATTTCTCTTAATGCCCAAACCACATTGCAAAATCCCTCCTTGGAAGATACCCCATCTGATGCCATGATACCTTTTGGGTGGTTTATGTGTGCAGATGGAACTACTCCTGATATTCTGCCAGGATTCTGGGGTGTCTATAACTCGCCTAGTGATGGTAATACTTTTATGGGGCTTATAACTAGACCTGATGGCTCTTTTGAGAGTGTAGGTCAGAGGCTAACTCCAGCAATGGTAGCTAAAGAATGTTATCAAATATCTTTAGACCTGGCTCACTCTAAGACATATGCGGCATATAATAAACCCATACAAATCCGTATATGGCTCGGAAATAAAAAATGTAGCAAACAACAACTTATATACGAATCAGAGATAGTAAAAAACAATGACTGGAAAAAACATCTGATAGATTTTACACCTGATGATAATTATAAATACATCATTTTAGAAGCGTATACCAAAGACATAAAAAAAGGTAATATCTTGATCGATAATATATCAGCAATTTACAAGTGTGACCGAGTATAAAGCTTTTAGTTTTTTATGCGTCCTTATCATAATAACACTAACCGCCTGTAGTAATAATATGAATACTGTTCTGGAAATACACGGCCACAGAGGTTGTAGAGGGCACTATCCGGAAAATACTATTAACGGATTTTTAAAAGCTATTGAGCTAGGTGCGGAGGTCATAGAAATGGATGTCGTAATTTCTAAAGATGATATCGTTATCGTTTCTCATGAGGCATATATGAATCATGAAATAGCCTTAGATCCTAATGGCAACCAAATAACAAAAGAACAAGAGCTGGCCCATAATTTATATCAAATGACTTACGCTCAGATCAGAAACTATGATGTAGGGTCCATGTCCCATCCTCGCTATCCAGAACAGCAACAATTCAAGGAATACAAGCCTTCACTAGTAGCAGTCATCAACACCATTGAAACCTTTCACCCCGGAAAAATAAAATATAACATAGAAATAAAACGAAAACCTAAACATGATCAGGTTTACCATCCTCACTATGAGCATTTTACAGATTTAGTTGCTAATGTATTAATTGATCATAAACTTTTGGACAGAGCAAATTTACAATCGTTTGATATCCCAGTTTTACAATATTTAAAAAAAACATATCCTGAAATAAAAGTAGCTTTACTCATAGAAGGAATTTCATCAATCAGAAAAAACATCAAGAAACTAGGATATAAGCCAGAAATATACAGCCCTCATTATAGACTATTAAATAAAGAGATATTAGACTATTGCAATACTTATCAGATCCAACTCATTCCATGGACTGTAAATAATTATCGGGATATAAGAAGGTGTATAAAAATGGGAGTCGACGGAATTATCTCTGACTATCCTGACCGTGTAGCAAAAGTATGGAAAGATCTAAATCATAAAAATGCCCGTTAAAAAAAGCTCTACTTACAAAGCCGGTGGACTATTTAGAAATGGACATTTTAATTCCATGTACACTTATCTTTCTAGAAAGGTTACTCCAGTGCCATTCACCAGAGAAAGAGTTACTACTCCTGATGATGATTTTATAGATGTGGATTTATATGTTCAACATTCGCGTAAAGCGATATTCCTTTTTCATGGCTTAGAAGGAAGCACTTCCTCTCAATATATCCAAGGTACCAGTCATACTTTTTACGATCATGGATACGATGTAATTGCGATGAACTACAGAGGCTGTAGTGGAGAAGACAACCATCATTTAAGATCTTATCACAGCGGTAATACGCCCGACGTAAACCTGATAATAAATAAGTACATAGGTAATTATGACGAAGTGGCGTTAGTAGGATTTTCGTTAGGAGGTAATAAAATATTAAAGTATTCTAGCGATGGCATTTACGACATATCTCTTAAAGTAAAGGCCGTATGTGCCGTATCAGCTCCGGTCGATTTACACGCTTGTAGTCTCAAAATATGTACATGGCAAAACTATTTTTACCAACGTAAATTTCTTTCTACCTTATTGGCGAAAGCCAAAACAAAGGCACAAAAGTTCCCTAATGACATAGACCTAGCCATTTTCGATAAGATCAAAAACCTCTATGATTTTGACGAATATTTTACGGCTCCTGTTCATGGATTTAAAAATGCCGCCGATTATTATGCCAGATGTAACAGCCTACAATTTTTAAAAAACATCACTATTCCCACCCTCTTGCTAAATGCACAAGATGATCCTTTTTTATCAAAATCTTGTTTTCCTTATAACATAGCTGACCAGAATCCGTCATTCTTTTTAGAAGCTCCAAAATATGGAGGCCATTGTGGCTTTTATACAAAAGGAAAGTCCTATTATTGGGACGAATTAGAGATATTAAGCTTTGTCGAAAATTACATTAATGAATAAAATTGCAGTTCTTTTAATTACCAGTTTATACGTTTGTTTAGCCTGTAAATCAGATGATATTGGTAAAATTGTACGTTCAGAAAAAACAACCATTTTCTCAGTAGAAGGGACCACTCAGTACCAGGTGGATACGATACAGTACGCTGAGATAGAACATTTTGCGGCAAATGATGTCCTTGTTGAGCATCACTTTTTATTCCCTAACGGAGACCTCAAAGCAAAGCAAGTTTATGAATTTCTAGATCATAAAACTAACGCTTCAGGATCTAAATATTACGACTATGATGGCACTCTATTGAGCTATTATCGATATGATTATGAAAACGGTAAAATGTCTGCCTTTCTTGCTTATGATGCTTCTAACAACGAACTTTTACGAATAGAGCATTTTAAATATAACGATAAAGGTCTCCGAACGGTAAAAGAAATCAGAGATGCAAATAATACACTCTCTCGTGCTTTTTCTTTTACCTACGATGATGAGGATAATATGAGTTCGCTCACAGTCTCCGATAACAAAGGAAAAATTCTTTTTAGAGAAGATTACAAAGTAATAGGTAAAAATAAGATTACAGGTAAATGGACAGAACTATGGGGCTTTATCGGTAAGATACCTAACAGTTGTAAAGTACGAGAATTTATAGACGCTTAATCTCCTCATTTAATACCATTTAAGTCTGAGAGTTGTACCTTTGCCGCCTTGTAAATAAGTAATATAAAGCGGTCAGACATGCAGTATAATCCATCACAGATAGAGGAAAAATGGAAAAATTTTTGGAAGGAAAATGATACTTATAAAGTCAGTAATGATTCTGACAAACCTAAGTATTACGTACTCGATATGTTCCCTTATCCATCCGGAGCGGGTTTACATGTAGGTCATCCCCTCGGATATATTGCGTCGGATATATACGCCCGTTATAAAACGCTTAAAGGTTTTAATGTACTTCATCCGATGGGTTTTGATGCCTTTGGGTTGCCTGCTGAGCAGTACGCTGTGCAGACTGGTGTGCATCCTGCTGTATCGACGGACCAAAACATCAAGGTCTATAAATCTCAGCTCGCAAATCTTGGTTTTAATTACGATTGGTCTAGACAAGTAAAAACATGCGAACCAAAATATTACAAATGGACCCAGTGGATCTTCCTAGAAATATTTAAGCATTACTATAATACCGCTGAGCAAAAAGCAAAACCGATAACAGAATTAATAACTCAGTTTGAACAAAATGGAAATGCTGATATAAATGCACATCATACCTGTGATATCATTTTTACGGCTGATGAGTGGAAGGATATGACGCCTAAACAAAAGGATGAAGTCCTTATGAATTATCGTCTTGCATTTAGAAAAGAGGGCTACGTAAACTGGTGTGAGGAATTAAATACTGTTCTCGCAAATGATGAGGTAAAAGATGGGTTTTCAGAGAGAGGAGGTCATCCTGTAGAGAAACGAGTTCTGATGCAATGGTGTTTAAGGATTACGGCTTATGCCAATAGATTGCTTTCCGACATGCAAAACCTAGAATGGAGTGATGCTCTTAAAGCGATGCAAAAAAACTGGATCGGTAAGTCTACAGGAGCTCAGATATTTTTTAATATAAAAGGAAGCACAGAAAAAATAGAAGTGTTTACTACACGTCCTGATACGATTTTTGGGGCAACTTATATGGTTCTTGCACCTGAGCACGATCTAGTTGCAAGCCTTACCTCTGAAGATCAAAAAGAAGAAGTAGCAGCGTATTTAAACTATGTAAACAGTCGCTCGGAAAGAGAGCGAATGTCTGATGTAAAAACCGTAACTGGAGCATTTATCGGAGCTTATGCAATACACCCTTTTACTAATGAGCCTATGCCAATATACATAGGAGAGTATGTGCTTAAAGATTATGGCACAGGTGCAATAATGGCTGTTCCTAGCGATGATGAAAGAGACCATCGTTTTGCAGAAAAATTTGGGCTACCGATCATAGAAGTAGTCGATCAGTCTAATCATCCAAAAGCAGAAAGAGGAGATAAAATCGGTACAATGATCAATTCCGATTTCCTTAACGGAATGAAAGTAAAAGATGCCATCAAAGCTGCAAGTAATAAAATCCACGAAAAAGGAATCGGAAAAAGACAAGTAAACTTTAGACTTAGAGATGCTAATTTTTCTCGTCAACGATACTGGGGAGAACCCTTCCCTATTAAATATGATAAAGACCAAGTGGCTATTCCGAGGACACTAGAAGAGCTTCCATTGACTTTACCAGAGATAGACGACTATAAATCAGCAAGCGGAGGTAAGTCTCCATTATTTAATGCAAAGGACTGGGTAAACGAAGGAAATTATACTAAAGAAACAGATACGATGCCGGGTTATGCCGGATCCAGTTGGTATTTTCTTAGATACATGGACGCTAATAATGATCAAGAATTTGTATCACAACATGCTGTAAATTATTGGCAAGATGTGGATCTCTACATCGGAGGTACAGAGCATGCCGTGGGGCACTTAATGTATTCTCGATTCTGGCATAAATTCCTATATGATAAAGGTCTCGTTCCTACTAACGAACCGTTTAAAAAACTCGTAAACCAAGGTATGATCCAGGGAGTGATCGAGTTTATTTATCTACTAAAAGAGAAGCAAGACGGATACAGTAAGTTTATGTGTGCCGGTCTCATAGATAAAAATAATTTGCAAGAAGATGTTGTAAAAATACCGGTCCACATCGACTTTATAAATGAATATGGAAGTCCTAATTCGTTTCTAAACATAGATAGTATAAAGAAGTTTATGGACTGGAGGCCGGAATATAAAGATGCGATTTTTGAGTGTACTAAAGGAGTCTACCATAAAGGTAATTTTACGCCTTTCGGCGAATATATAGACACTCATTTAGTATCAGTTTCTGAGGTAGGAAAAATGTCAAAACGATATTTTAATGTTGTAAATCCTGATGATGTGGTCGCTAAATATGGAGCGGACTGTTTTAGAATGTATGAAATGTTCCTAGGCCCAATAGAGCAATCTAAACCTTGGGATACTAAGGGCATAGACGGCGTATCAAAGTTCTTAAGAAAACTATGGAGTCTATTTTATACAGAGGAAGGAAGCTGGTTGCCTAATGATACTGCAGCTACTAAAGAGAACCTAAAAACCCTTCATGCAACTATTAAAAAAGTAACACGCGATATAGAACAGCTTAGTCTTAACACATCTGTAAGTGCTTTTATGGTTTGTGTAAACGAATTTAAAAAGCAAGGCTGTACAAATAAGGATGTCTTATCCCAACTGTTACAGATACTTGCCCCGTTTGCACCATTTACTACGGAGGAGCTTTGGGGAAAATTAGGAAATACTAATTCGATTCATCATAGTGATTTTCCAGTCTTCGATGAGAAGCATCTCATAGAAGATGAACTAATATTACCCTTATCCATAAATGGAAAAAAACGAGGTGACTTAACGATTCCTAACGGTATGTCCAAAGAGGAAATAGAGGCAATGGCCAGAGGTCATGAAATAACCCAAAAATGGCTAGAGGGAAAAGATATCAAAAAAATCATCGTTGTTCCGGGTCGCATGGTCAATGTAGTGATGTAGCCGGTTGAGTGAAGTGCCGATTATCATTGAATTCAATTACTAAATCTTAACAAACTTTTGATTAAGATTTATTCCTGAATGAGTTTCTATCCGTAAAAAGTAAATTCCCTTTGGATAAAACGCAGTACTTAATTGCAAAAGATCAGCATTATCTAAAAACAGATGTCTTATTACTTTGCCATCAGCACTAAACAATTTAAGCTCACCGTGTACCTTCTCACTAATCCTAACTGATATATTATCGATAGCTGGATTTGGCCAAACATGAAGTGCGGTAGTTTTAACAATGGGCTCTTTAAAACTAGTTAAATCTTCTACGCAAGACTCAGTACCATTTCGGAGCATTTGATATTCATCCTTAAAATCTTCAACTGCGTTTTCCCAATCCTCAAATATTTCCAATCCTTGGCCATTAGGATCGTAGTATAAATGATCAGCAAATTCGAGCGTAATCGATTCCAAAGGCAATAAGTCCGTTTCTATAACTGTAGTAAGTGTTCTTACATCTGGAATATTTAAATTTTCCATTTGCATAGACCATCCCATCGAATCTAACGGTGAGTCAGGAAATGCAAATCTAGTAACGTCCGCACTGCCTGGGTTAAACCCCGTTCCTCCATAAGTCAAATCGCTACCTGTAATCCAAAAACCAGATAGCATATTATGAAACCCTAAATAATAAGGATCAATTGCCGTTAATCCAGATTCAGAATTACAGATAAATCCTTTCATTTCTTTATCAAAATAAATCTTGGAATTTATCGCGGGGTTATTAACTGGATTCTGAACAGTAGGAATACAGAACGGTCCTTCTGAATCTATTCCGTCCTTATTGTAGGTAAATGTGCAATTTAAATTCAAATTGCATCCTGCATAATCATCTATATTACAATCTAGTCCCTTGTCTTCCCATACACCAACCCTAAAATCCAATAACGTCTCTACTCCTTTATTAATAAAAGTAACATGGGTAAAAATGGCATGTTCTACTTTTAAATCATTGAGACAATCAAAGGTGTAGTCCATTTGATGGATTTCTACATCTAATGCCTCTCCTTGAGAATTAACATGAACCGTTCTATCATTATAAATCTTAAAAACAAATTGAGAAGGTTTCATCTCAGGGGCATTACCTACTGCGAGAGGATAATCCCCATTCATAACATCATATAATCCATCACTATCGTGATCATAAAAAGGAGCCATTCCATTTGGAGAATAAGTAACGAATTCTCCTAGATTTATATTTCCATTCGCTGGCCATTCCAAAATATCAATCGGAATATTCGATTGGTCTAATTGGCCATTATTAAAATTATTAATCAAATTTCTAACTTGATTTGCTGTTACCTTCCATACTCTATTATAAAAATCACAAAACTCTTGAGTTTGAGTTCCATTATAAATAATGGGGCCAGAATCATAATCATGACTTGAGCTATTAGGGTATGTATTTGCGGCAACTTTTAAATTACCATTAGGATCATAAGCACTCATCCAAAGTGCACTAGCAAATTCTAAATCAAACTCTAAATTGCCTGACCGATAAACACTGAAGTCCTGAGCAAAATTAAGTACGCCCACATTTTCAAAAGATAAATTTCTAATTTCATTTCTTAACTCTACATTTCCTGGATAAGGATCCCAAGTACATTGGGCACTTGATAAAAATGGGGTCAAAATGAAAGTTAAAAAGCAATAAACAATAAAAGATAAAGATCTTAAAGACATAACGTTATTTGTAAGTTACATCGTTGGCTTCCCCAAATGTATATAAAACTAATTATTCGAAAAGAGCAAACGGAGTTATTGTCTCGAGTGACACAAGGTATTCCTTTTCGATGATTACCTCGATAGGAAAATAGGGGTAACCGATATAAACATATTTCATTATTCCTACATCTAAATTTTTGATATCTAGTCTACTATTTTTATCAGTCACAAATTACCGTAGTAACCCTGCTTACAAACACTCCCGGACAGAGCAACAGTAGATCCTCTCCTTCTTGTGCTATAACCTCATCTAGATCTTGCTCACAATATACATCTGTAAACTCTGCCACTAAAAAATACCCATTAGGATAAGGAGAAGGAAATCCGAGACAAGCATCCTCAGCCGCAAAAGCATTATCCTCGATAATAACCGTACATGTAGCACAATTATCCACTTCGCAGGAGGTCATAAAGTAAAGAGAAAATAATGTTAGAAGTAGTAATGATTTTTTCATAATGATATTAATATCCGTTAAGAATTTCTTTAGTCAAAGAAAGGGATATGCTGTGATTATTTGTGTTATCAAAATGATAAGACAAATTAAAGTTTACTTAAGAGCTACCTTAATTACTTAATTGTCTCATCTATCCATTCTATTGCATTTCTCTAATTTCTTTCCACATGTCGGAACTATATTTTCTATCTTTAGACAATAGCATAGAATAACATAGAACTATGAAAATAACTACCACCGCAATTACCCTTCTTTTAATAATTATGATTTGCCACATAGGACTGGCTCAGAATATTACCACGCAAGAGAGACTGCGACTAATGAAGGCTACTCATTTCATGGACTATAGTGATCAACAAATAGCGACTAAAGATTTTTTTGAACTGCAGAAATCATTGCTTTCTATCGGAAATGATCAGTTTAAAATCAAGTCTTCTTATTCGCCGAAAGGCAAACGATTTAAAAACCGAGAAGTAAAACGTTATACCCAATTCCATAAAGGAATAGAAATCATAGGGGGCTCCCTTATTTTACATACGAGCAAAAATAAAGTTATCAGATCTATAGGTCAGATCGTACCAGGCTTACAAATAAACACAATACCTCATTTATCTAAAATACAACTAAGAGCCATAGCTGGAGAAGGATTAAGTTATGCCTTAGTTAAAGATGAAATATTTCCTAATGACCATCAAACCAAATGGGAATTAGTCGATAGCCGATTAGTCATTATGGACCAAAGCCTACCAAATAAATCAGGACGATATGTGCTCGCTTATGAATGTGATCTGCATGCTCCCGGACAGCACTATGATTTATACATCGATGCCCACAAAGGAGAGATTTTAGCATATATCAATAAAATCCATTCTACACCCATAGAAGGCCAAGTAGAAACAAATTATTACGGCACCCAAAATGTCACTGTAGAAAAAGTAGATGACGATCACTATGAGCTACATGATGATACACGAGGAGATGGAATTTTTACTTACGATGCGGTCAGTCGGGAAGTCGTAAGCAGCACAGACAACCAATGGAATTCGAGTAATGCTCATTATAGCAAGGCCGCTGGAGATGTACATTATAGTACGACGGCCTACTATGATTTTATGCTTGACCGTTTTGGGTGGTCAGGACTCGACGGCAATGATGCCGCTCTGATCAGTAATGTAAATGTAAATGGAAAATTTTATTCTAATGCATTCTGGAATGGATCTACCACAAACTATGGAAATGGAGATTGCGAAAGATTTAACCCTCTGACCTCTATCGATATAGTCGGTCATGAGTGGACACACGGATTTGTAGATTACTCATCTGATCTCATTTATTACGATCAGTCAGGTGCTCTTAATGAGGCCTCTGCTGATATTTTTGGGAAGGCTCTAGAGTATGCTTATGACAAGGAGCATTTCAGCTGGAACGTAGGACAACATATGCTTAAAGATCAGGCGGGTAGACCTATCCGTTCGATGAATGATCCTAATGCTGTAAATGATCCAGCCTATTACGGAGGTATCTCATGGTACACGGGAGCAGGTGATAATGCTGGTGTTCATAGTAATAGTGGTGTACTTAACTATTGGTTCTATTTACTAGTAGAAGGTAAAACCGGAACTAACGAAAAAGATTATAATTATAACGTTCCAGCTATAGGCATGGATAAAGCGATCGAAATAGTCTTTAATATGAACGTCGGTTATCTAACAGAAAATTCTAATTATTTTGATGCGATGTATGCTTCTCTGTCGGTATGTGATGATCTTTATGGACCTAATGCTCCGGAGCGAGAGGCAGTTCTAGAGGCAT
This sequence comes from uncultured Saprospiraceae bacterium, assembly GCA_938015805.1. GTDB lineage: Bacteria > Bacteroidota > Bacteroidia > Chitinophagales > Saprospiraceae > JAHDHU01. Next base: position 46,874 of record CALLXF010000095.1, read on the forward strand.
GGCTTACCGTAGGACTATTTCCAGGAATGGATAATAAAGATCTTACCGTACGCACTTATAATGATGAGATCAATCTATGTCCTAGCGATCAGAAATATCTAGATGCCTATATTTATAATGTGGGTAATCAGCAGTTTGACATGGGTACACCGATCACCATATCCTACAAGCAAAATAATACTGACGAAGTAGTGGAATCCATAAATCTTTCCAGTGATCTCATGCCTGGAGATTCTATTTACTATCAGTTTAACACACCGATCCTTTCTGGAACTGCTAATGATGGCACAGCATATATAAACATAAGTGCACCTGACGATCTTAACACCGTAAATAATCAAGAAAGACTACGTTTAAATGCTTCGAGTATCGAAGACTTAGACACCAGACTGGTCTATCTTAGACTAAATCAAAACACAGGCTGTGGAATTCCAAAAATCGGAACGTACTCCTTTTCTATCCAAAACACAGGTTGTTTTGCACTGCCTGCAGGAGACTCTATATTTTTTAAAATAGAAACGGAAAATGAGGATTATCTCTTTGGGCGAACATTATTTTGGGACTTAGATCCAGGAAGTTATCTAGGTGGGACGACCTCTATTCCTGATTCCATCATCGGTGATTTTAAGAAGTTTAATGCGACCTTTATTTATCCTCCCGAGTCGATGCTAGAAAACAATTCTTATGAAGGAGAGATCAGTTCGATCCAAGTCATAGAGGATGGATACTTTGAGGATTTTACACCTTTTGTAGATGAGAATAAATATTTTTTAGAAGCTAACCCTGCGTACGTTATAGATTCTATTTACGATTACAATGGAAACTATATGCTTGCATTGGCAGGAATAAGAAGCACTGCTAACTATACTAATTGTGACGAAGTGGAGGACTTTTTTGATCAGTTTAGAAGAGAGTCTACATTGCGATATTGTGTAAATACAATCGGAATGGAAGAGCCCATATTTAGCTTTAATTACATCCATTTACTAAATGAGGTTTTTAACCAAGAGATTGCAAATGATTTATATGGGTCTATGTTTAGAGTAATCACAGATTCCACAAGTACAGATATAATATATGGAATGCCGACTGGAGAGTTACATACAATGGAATTTAAATTACCGATCAATTACGAAGGTAATTTAGAAATACAAGCCATAACCTTAAGCGGACTGCAAGATCCATTCGATAGTCCTGACTTAAACAACCTGGACGCTTTACTATTTGATAATATCAGACTATATGACCAGACTAGAATAGACCAATTATTTGGAGAAAACGATTTTATACTCTTTCCTAATCCTACAAATTCATGGATCCAAATAGAACATAAAGAACTGGATGCAATATACGATGTAGAAATACATGACATGCTCGGAAGACTTGTCGGGAAGCATACAAAAATAGAGCATAAAAAAATAATCGACCTTTCTGACTACGCAAGTGGTTTATATTACGTTTCTATATGGCAAGACAGGGTAAAAACCTATGAGCAAAAATTAGTAAAGACGGACTGATAATTGCAGTAAATAAGTAAATACGATTTTAACTGATGCGACTTACAACTTTGCTATTCCTGGTAGTGATGTCTATTGAGGCTTTCGCCAATGTAGAATGTACTTGTAATGAACCCTTTCTTCAAAACTTTACCGACCCTAGTTTCCAGAGTATCCAGCTTAACTGGTTTGATAATAGTACAGACATTATATACTACGAAGTCGAGTTAGTAGAAAAAGGAAATTCGCCAACAGGCGTCGCAACGGTAAGCAATATCACAGAGAAGTTTTATAATTATACAGGTCTGGAATCAGCTACAGAGTATACTGTCTATTTACGCTCTATATGCACAACAGGAGAGAGTAACTGGAATGGCCCCTACCCTTTTAACACCAACATAAGAAATGGTCAAGGCTGTGATATATCATTAGGCATCGATGATAACAACTGTAACAAGCCTGACGAATTCTTAATTGATGTTTTTGGGCTGATGGATGTAGAACTAGGAGAAAATTTATTTATCGAAACAGTAAATCTTGTTATAGATCATGATTGGCCGGCAGATTTAAAAATCTCACTTATTTCTCCTAACGGTAAAGATGTACTTCTCATCGAGCATCGAGGGATCGGTTATAATCATCTAGGTAATCCCGATAGTTTATGTCTAGCTCCTCTTGCTTTTAATAATCAGGCTTGCTTAGGAATAGAAGAAACAAACTTACCATTAGTCGGAAGTTTTAAACCAGAAGGTGATATAAACGCATTTTTAGATGGCTCTGATCCTAATGGAATATGGACTTTAGAAATATGTGATCAAGCTCGGGATGACATCGGTACGATAAGATCAGTCGAGATCGTTTTTAGTCAGGAGGTCTGTCCTATTCCATCGGAAGTGGTAGTAAAAAATACAGATGCTGATGCCGTAACACTGAAGTGGGAAGCTCCATTTAATTGTTCTTTCTTAAATATAGAATGGGGATTAGAAGGTTTTATCCCTGGAACATCCAGTTCTTTTAATGTAAACTGCCAAAACGAGACCTACACTCTAAATGGCCTATTACCAGATACTAATTATGATATTTATGTAAGATCGTTATGTATACTAAATGACTCCCCACTATCCTGCCCTATTACTATAAGAACCGCATGTAATACTATTACTGAACAAGAAAATTTTGATCAATTAAGCCTTTGTCCTTCCAGTTGCAGTATGCAATGTATGATATCCGGAAACTGGACAAACGAAACTAACGACTTAGTCGATGATCATGACTGGATTGTACAGACAGGTATGACTCCATCACCGCAAACTGGGCCAGAAAGAGATCCTTTTTTATGCGGCAACTATATCTATATAGAAAACACTGTAAGTTCATGTTCGCAGGGAGCGGAAGCCATTCTGATTTCTAAATGTTTACAAGTACCAGAAATAAGTGATGCATGTACAGACATGAGTTTTTACTATCACATGTACGGCATCGATATAAATCGACTCGTCCTCGAGGCTAGTTTAAATAATGGTATAAACTGGAATCCTCTCTTTATGAAAACTGGCGACCAATCAAATAACTGGGAACGAGCAGAAATAGATTTATCACCTTATCAAGGAGAACAAATCGTCTTGAGATTTAGAGCCCTATCTGGAGCACGTACACAAGGAGATATTGCCATCGATCAAATCGAATTTTACGGTTCTACATTCGTAGAGGATGGATCAGTTTATTACGTAGACAATGACGGAGATGGATACGGTTCGCAGGACTCTATTATCTATTGTGGAAATATCCCACTCGGCTATAGTCCAACAAATGATGATTGCGATGATAACAACGTAGATATAAATCCTGCAGCATTAGAACTACCATGTAACCTTATAGACGAAAACTGTAATGGAAATGATGACGATCCCGTCCAAGTAAATCCGGTTACTTACGATATCATACAGCTTAATAATGAGACATGCCTAGGAGCGAAAAACGGAGCACTTACTATCTCTCTTTCTGGTGGAACATTACCCTATGATATAGAATGGAACAATGGAATGTCAGGAAATTTTTTAACTGATCTAGGTAAAGGGGTATACTTCGCTACTATAACAGATGGAACAGGATGTATCTCTCTTACAGAATTTATTGAGATTGATGCCAACGCCTCTATAACTTATTCTTTTGTTTCTGTGCTTAACCCGAGTTGTAATGGCCTGGAAGACGGAGCCCTAAATGTAAACGCATCTGGAGGAAATCCACCCTATAGTTTTAACTGGAGCAACGGTGATGGTACTGGAATAAGTATGGGTTTAGGAAATGGAGGATATGATGTAACCATTACAGATCAAGATGGTTGTAGCGTAATTTCTGATTCGATTTTTCTCAGCTCGACATCTGGTATAAATGCAGGTATCCAATTAAAAACAGAACCACTTTGTCATGGTGATAATAATGGAAGCTTATGGGTAGCCGTTATAAACGGTACGCAACCACTAAGTTACATCTGGAGTAATGGTCAAACAGGAGAAAGAATTACAGATCTAGCACCAGACACCTACGCCGTAACGATTACAGATGGAAATGGATGCATCGAAATATTATCAGACTTAGAAATCACCCAACCGGACTCCTTAAATATATTTTTAGATGGAGCAGAGAATGTTCGTTGTTTTGGAGAAGAAGATGGTCGTATAGAAATTACAGTTTCTGGTGGTACTCCTGACTATTCTTACTCCTGGAGTAATGGGTCTAATAGTCCTGATTTGTTTGATCTGCCAGAAGGTTTATATAGTTTGACTGTATCCGATATTAATGGATGTAGCCAAGTATTAGAAAATATTCTTATCGACAGCCCTGATCCTATAGCCATCTCTATAGACTCCATAAGACATGTAGACTGCCCTTATAGTACGGATGGGTTTATCTCACTTAATGTAGAAGGAGGAACAGAAGATTACTTGTATTTCTGGAATGTTCCTGGAGAAAATAATCAAGTCATTGATAGTTTAGGAAGTGGAACATATGGACTTACCCTGATCGATCAATTTAACTGTAAAGTATCTTTTGCTCCTATCGTAGTGGATGAGCTAAACCTACCGTTGGAAGTAGATATTCTGAAAATTATGGACAACCCTTGTTTCGGGGATTCTTTAGGAAGATTATCTGCTACAGTTGAGAGTAATAGATTTCCATATGATTTTAACTGGGACGTGGGTATACAAAATATCCAAAATGAGAAAACAGATACAATCTATAATCTAGCTAATGGAAATTATCAACTTACCATAACAGATATAGAAGGATGTGTAGGGACATCAGAAATGATAAACATCAGTAGCCCAGAGATTCTTAATTACAGTGTAGAGCAGACAGAAAACTTAAGTTGCTTTGAGAGCAGCGATGGAAGGATCAGTATAGAAATCTCGGGTGGCACCATGCCTTTTTCTATAAATTGGACAGGAGGATATAATGGTGCAGATATCGATAATCTGCCAGCTGGTGATTATCTTTTTATGCTACTAGATAGTTTAAATTGCCCTTTAGAAAGCACAACTATTACCCTCTCCCAGCCAGAACCGCTCAGTGCTATCCTTACGATTATAAATGATACTAATGCATCAGGCATAGGAAATATCATAGTTGAGGCAGATGGAGGCACTCCTGATTACACTTACGACTGGAGCTCTAATGCCAATACCCTAAATGAAAATCAGGCGAGCAATCTATTTACAGATACCTATCTGATTACGATAACAGATCAAAACGAATGTAAACTAGATACTTTTGCATTTGTAGACAATTTAGTAGGCCTAGAAGAAATCAAAAAAGACAAGATCTATTTAAAATCAAATCCTGTTAATGACTTTGTACACATAGAAACTACGCTAGATCTTAGTAATTATACGTTTACGATCCTCTCATCAGATGGAAAGGTAATTAAAGCTAATTCTCCTCTTATAAATAAGTCCATTTCCGTTACGCATATGCAAGAAGGCACTTACTATATGATCCTCTCTAATGCATATAAAAAGGCAGTGTTACCTTTTATAGTAATGAGGTAATAAGCATAAATTATATTCTACAGAGATCGCAAAAAACACAAATGCCTATTGGTTTATATGCTCTATATAAGAATAGGATGTAAGCATTTAAGATGTAATAAGCATATCCAAAATTTACAGACAAATTTTAACCACTAGAATTTTAAAATTTTAAAACTTGTTCGTCTATTCGTTTGATGCTCTTCTTCAGTGCAGTCATTACATTCGCAATAAACTGCGGGAATCTCCTTACCAAAACCTCTAGGAATCATCTGTGCTGTAGGGATACCTGTAGAGATTATATAATTAACGGCAGACTGAGCTCTTTTCTGAGATAGATTTTGGTTATAGGCCTTATTACCACGGCAATCCGTATGCGACGATAATTCGATCACTAGCTGAGGATTATTTTTTAATATCTCGGACAGTTTATTCAAAGAAGGTTTAGCATCTGTTCTGATATCCCATTTTGCATAATCATAATAGATATTCTCTAATACTATTTCCTTATCTGTAATCAGTCGATCTAAGGCTATCTCTACATTAATCGTTACAGCATTTTCTATCCCTGCAGGGGCTCTATTCTTAGAGCTGGTGGTGGCTACATTATTTAAGTATCCCGACTTAGAAGCAAGCAATTTTATATCCACACCAGAAGGAACTTCTTCTATAAATCGACCATCCTGATCTGTAGTAAAACTGAGACGCTCGTTATTAAAAGATAACTCCACCTGAGCTCCCTCAAGCGTTTTTTTATCGACTAATTTACTTGTAGGATTATCAGGAATACTGTAGACATTATATACTACTCTGCAAGCAAGGTATACCTTATAAGCTGGCTTTTTCTCCACTTCTTCTACAATCTCTTCTTTAACTTTTTCTTTTCTTCTTACTTCGAATCCATAGATATCATCATTTGATTGGTAGTTACGAGATGAGGTAAAATATCCTTTCTGCAATACATCTCCTACATAAGTAGAAGTACGATCTACTACCAGTCCAAAATCATCCGTACCAGAATTTATCGGAGCTTTAAGATTTATAGGTGGAGCCCATGATCCGTTACTTCTCAGATAGGTTTTAAAAATATCCAGTCCTCCTAATCCAGGTAAATAATCAGAAGAAAAATAAATAGTATCTCCATCAGAAGTCGGAAATTTCTCATTACCATCTGTGTTTATAGACTTGGGCATCGGCTCGGCCAGCGTCCATCCATTCTCATCTTTGAAAGAATAAAATAAATCATAAGTCTCAGATCCATCGTCCATTTTTACTGTAAATACTAAAACAGAATCATTTTCTATCAAGGTAGGATGACCATAATTCCGTAACTCCTCTTGAAAAGCAAGTGGCTGAGGGTTAGTCCAGAAATTATTCTCTAACTGCGAGTATAAGATTTTGCAATGAGCATCCGCTTCTTCTGTATCAGCAAAGCATCTCGTAAAATACACTTCCGTCTGATCCTTTGTAAAAGCGATGGTAGCTTCGTTATGTTCGGTGTTAAAATTACTTCCAAAGAGCTGTACAGGTCCCCCTTTCTTATTGACAATATATAGATCCGAAAAATTAGCTCCTGTCCAGTTGTATACCTCATCACTTAAACCACCCTCTCTATCCGAGGAGAATACGATATAATTATTTTCGTATAATATGGGAGCATAATCAGAAAAATCAGTGTTAGATCCAAAATCGAATACTGTTGTTTCGTTGTGCTTATTCGGCTTAAGCCAATTAGAAGCCTGCCTACAAATATTAATTTCTCGAGTAACTTCAGGACGATTTCCTTCTAATCTAATTACCTCTTCAAAAGCTTTTATGGCAGCTTTATAATCTTCATTTTGCTTGAGAGCAAAACCCAAATTAAGATAGGCTTTAGAGCCATAATCTTTTTCTGCAGCTCTTTGATACCACTTCAGAGATGCTTTAAAATCATTCATAAAGGCATAAGACTTACCCATCAAAAATGCCATCCTAGCTTGATCAGACCTGCTCTCGCTCGACTCATACTCGTCTGCTAACAATTCTACTGCCACTGCATATTGCTTAGCATCATAGGCTGCAGTACCATTCTTTATGGCCTTTGTAAAAGTGCAAGAGATTCCTACAAAAACCAAGATTACAAAACAGGTGATTTCTCTTCTCATATCTACTCTTAAATTAAATGAGCTATAGTTATAAACCTAATTGTAGTGTAAATATTTTCTATTCTCACTTAAGCTTAACAAAAAAGCCCATTTGCAAATAATCACAAATGGGCTCTTCCTATATATTTAATTATTCTTATTCAGCATCAGTAGTAGATGATGCTCTAGAAAAACTTCTTTTTGATTTTTTAGTAGCCGTAGCTGTACGTAACTTATCTGATAAATCTCTTACGATAGGTGTCGCAACAAATATAGAAGAATAAGTACCTACTAAGATTCCTACCACTAGTGCAAACGCAAATCCTTTTATAGATCCTCCTCCGAATACTGCTAGTATGGTTACCATTAATAAAGTCGTTAATGACGTAATGATGGTTCTAGAGAAAGTACTATTTATGGCACCGTTAATGACTTCATCCTTAGACTTATTAGTATATATACCTAAGTCCTCTCTAATCCTATCAAACACAACCACAGTATCATTTATAGAGTAACCGATAACCGTAAGAATCGCTGCAATAAAAGCCTGGTCGATCTCCATGGAAAATGGTAATACTCCCCAGAATATAGAAAATATAGATAAAACGATAAGTGAATCATGGAATAATGCCGCAACCGCACCTAAACTATATTGCCATTTATTAAATCTGATAAAGATGTATAAGAAGATTAATAACAATGCAAATATTCCTGCGTATAGTGAACTTCTCTTAATATCATCTGCTATGGTAGGTCCTACCTTACTCGAACTGATAATATGAGTTACATTTTTAGAATCTGGTAAAGCAAATTGCTCAGCCGAAACTGTAGTAGAGGTCACTTCTTTTATTCCTTTATAAAGCTCACCTAATACTATTCCCGAGGCTTCTTTGGTATTTTGATCTACCATAAACTCAGTTACGATCTGATACGTATTATCAGTACTTACTGCTTTTACTACTGGAGTCGTTTTAAAGTATTTAGTTAAGCCATCTCTTAGGCTTTGAGCATCTGTAGGCTCTGCAAATTCTATAGTATAAGAGTATCCTCCTCTAAAATCTACTCCTAAATCAAAACCTCTAGTAAACATAGAAATTACTCCAGCTAACAAAATTACACCAGAAACAACATAGGCGATTTTTCTTTTTCCTAACCAGTCTATATTTAGATTAGCAAATGCATTTTTTGAAAATCCAGTCCAGAAAGAGATATCTCTATCTTTAGATGTCCACCATTCTAATGTTAATCTTGATAATAAAACTGCAGTAAATAGAGATGATAGCACACCTATGATTAACACCACTGCAAAACCTTTAATAGGCCCTAGGCCATAATATGCCAGTATACCTGCTACTAAAAGAGTCGTAACGTTTGCATCGATAATAGCAGAATAGGAATTTTTAAAACCATCAGCAATAGAAGCTATGGTAGATTTACCCGCTCTAAGTTCCTCTCTTACCCTCTCATAAATAATTACGTTTGCATCTACCGCCATACCGATTGTAAGGATAATACCTGCAAATCCTGGCAACGTTAACACTGTTCCAAACGAAGCCAAAGCCCCAAAGATGAATAACATATTAGCAAACAAGGCGATAATAGATACGATACCAGCACCTCCGTAATAAACAATCATAAATAATAGAACTAATAAAAATCCTACGATCATAGACCATAAAGAAGTCTTAATATTTTTTGCCCCTAACGATGGTCCGATACTAGAAGACTGTATAATACTGAGCTCCGCTGGAAGTTTACCTACCTCTAGCATTTTAGATAATACTACTGCTTCTTGAACACTAAAGTTTCCTGAGATCGCTGTATTACCTCCGATAATCGGTCCGTTTACACTTGGAGCAGAAATAACTTCGTTATCTAATACGATCGCTACTGATCTTCTTTGTGGAGCAGCACGAGTAGTCATATCAGCCCACACTTTTGCACCTTCTGGTTTCATACTTAATGAAACTTCCACTTGTCCTGTAGTAGGATTTGTATTTTGACCTGCTGACTTGATAATATCACCTTCCAATGGAGCTTTATCCGTTCCAGGAATAGTTTTTATCATGTACAGCTGATATAAATCCGTAAAGTTTTTATTCTCATCCTGAGTCGGCTTATCGCTAAGTAATAATTTAGAATTAGCAGGAAATAAAGCTTTTAATTCAGGGTTTCTTAATATTTTATTTAGTTCGGCAGTATCAGACTTAGCCACTGTTCCTAGGATAGCACCACCTGTTCTTCCCATATTTAATATAGATAGAAGAGGACCTTGATTTCCTAGTGGATCTACTCTATCCGTAATAGACATGGTCGAATCGATAACATTTCCTAATGTATCATATTGATAAGAATAAGAAGTATCCTGCATCATAACTCTCTCTGTAGAAATACCTGCTGCTGCTTTTAATCTTCTATCTGCCTCTTGGAAATATCCTCTTACACCTGGATCCTCAGCCTGATATACATCCCAAAACTCTAATGCAGCATTTGCCTGAAGAAACTCTTCTGCCCTTTTTGCATTATCGATACCTGGTAGCTCTGCTAAGATTAAATCTCTTCCCGCATCTAATGTAATATTAGGTTGAGCTACTCCGATTTTATCAACTCTCTGTTTTAAACGATCAAAAGTATTTTTTACCGTTTCTTTTACCTTAGTATTTAGAAGTCTAATTACTTCTCCATCAGTTGTTTCTGTATTAATCTCTTCTCTAAGCGCAGGATTCTTTAGAAAAATACGCGATAACTTTACCCCTGTATTTAATTTTGCATACTCATCTTGAAAAAGAGAAACAAAATCCGACTGGGCACCACTCTGGGCAATCACTGCGTTATCTAGAGCTTTAATAAAGTTTGCATCAGGATTTCTTCCTGATAACTCATAAAGTAATTTCCTTACATTGACTTGCATCACAGCACTATATCCACCTTTAAGGTCAAGCCCAAGAGCTAGCTGACTTTTCTTTAAATCTGCGTAAGTATATTTCTTTAGAAGTGGAATAGAAAAAATCACTTCACTAGACATAGAATCTAGGTATCGACTTTTAGCAATTTTCTGTTCTGATTCTGAGAAAGACATTGCGTAAGCTTCCGCATCTGCTTCGACTCGCTGAGTCGGCAACATGTATAAAAACTGCATTACCGTTACCAAAATCAATAGTACTAAAAACAGTTTAATTAATCCTTTTCCTTGCATTCTGTATGTTGTTAAATATTTCTTTCTAAAATAGCCGCAAATATACTGATTATAAGCCACAGAGAGGGCAATAATGACCATGTTTTAACCTCATAATATTATAGGATTTTTTAATGCATGACCATCGATCTCTCTGCAATTTATATATAACAATATTTTTTATACCTCTATTAGATTAATTCAAGATAATCATTCTTCTAAATTGATGGCTTAAAATCTAGACTAGTATGCTTCGATATTTATCTCTAAAACAGGTATCTAAGCTAAATTACAGGAAAGGTTTACTTTAGTTTCTCTCCTAAAATATAGGTTTGCGACTTTGTTTTGTGTCTTCTTTACAAAAAGGAACTAAATATTACAATTAATCCTTATAACTTTATATTATTAATAAAATCAAAAAACAAGCAAATGGGTTTATTTTCATTTTTAAAAAATGTTGGAAGAAAAGAATTAAAAGAAGATGTTGTTAAAGAAAGTGCGGCTGATGTGGCTGTAGCCAATGCAAGAAAATCAAGACTTTTAGAGGATATTATTAGCAGCTCGGGCTTAGAAGTAGAAAACTTATCTGTAGATTATTCTGACGAAAAAGTAACGATCTATGGACAAACAGAAAGTCTAGATGACAAAGAAAAAGTGATCCTTATCGCTGGTAATGTCGATGGCGTAGGAACTGTAGATGATCGTTTATCTGTAGTTGCACCTCCTCAATCAACATTCCACGAAGTTAAATCTGGAGAAAGTCTATCTAAGATTGCCAAAGCTTATTACGGCGATCCTATGAAATACATGGAAATTTTTGAGGCTAACAAGCCAATGCTTTCTGACCCGGAAAAAATATATCCTGGACAAATGCTTAGAATTCCTAACGCATAGTTCTTTATAGACTATAAAAATTAGAATTAACAAATACCTCAGATTTTTCTGGGGTATTTGTTTTATTAGAAGGTTAGGTTTAGACTGCTAGATACTGGATTGCTAGACTATAAGCTGATTATTTTTAAAGATGGTTTTGAATATAAATGGAGGCTCTCTCTATTTGCTCAAGATTAAAAAAAGAAAATTGTTCTTAGAAGAATACTATTCAATATTCTTTGATATTTATCTGATTAAACCTGAGTGCACTTTTGCCTGCATATCTCCCAAACCATAATTCCCCGAAACCTTAAAATCCTATCTCCTAAAACCCTTTACCTTACTAAATATGCCACAGCCTTTATCTCTATCAAAAGATTAGGGTGCGGAAGTTGATGGACAGCGACTGTAGTGCGGGTCGGACCAGTGGCGTGATTAAAGAATGTTCCGTAGACTTCGTTATAACCTGTAAAGTCTTTCATATCTACTAAGAAAGTAGTGACATCTATGACATGAGATAGATCGGCATCCATACTTTCTAAAAGACTTCCTATATTTTCTATA
>CALLXF010000096.1 GCA_938015805.1 uncultured Saprospiraceae bacterium
TATCAGAAAGTATTTACTTTTTAAGGTTTACCTCAGCAGGAAGAAGTACCTTCAAAAAAATAGTAAGGATAAAGTAAGGAGTGAGGTATTTTTTAAAACTGCAGTACATCGGAACCCATTTTCAAGGGTGGCAATCTCAGCCTAACGGGATCACCATACAAGATGACATAGAGCGAGCCTTAAAAATTTATTTTAAAGTAGATGTCCCCATTACTGGATGTGGACGTACAGATAGTGGTGTCCATGCAAGTGGATATTATGCTCACATAGATGTAGAGCAAGTTGATAAGAAGGATTTTATCAAGAAGATCAATTTTATTTTACATCAAGACATTGTTATAAATAGTATTATAAAAGTATCGGAGAAAGCTCACGCCCGGTTTGATGCATTTTATAGAGCCTATTGTTATCGTTTGAGATTTGATAAAATTCCTTTTAGGCGACATCTGCATTATCATTTTCCTTACAGTAAAAAACCCTCGATCAAATTGTTACACAGATCAGCAGAACTGATAAAAGACGGCTCTGATTTTGAGGGTTTTTCTAAGGTCGGATCAGATGTAAATCATTATCGCTGTGAGATATATGACTGTTCCTGGGTAGAGGTAGATGGAGGATTAGAATTCCATATTTCTGCAAATCGTTTCCTGCGAGGAATGGTAAGATTACTGGTAGGAGCAAGTATAAATTTAGGTTTAGAAAAATTATCCGTACAAGAATTTTGGGCGGTATTAGAGACTGGTCAAAAGCCCAAAATCAGCTGGAGCGTACCTGCTCATGGTCTTAGTCTTACGGAAGTTAAATACCCCTTTCTTTAGGCGGTTTAGAATGGAGTACTGAAAAAAGGGTTGAATATTTTTACTATATTATTCCCTTATTAATTAGGTTAAATATTATGCAGGTAGAATACTTTAGTAGTAGGACTAATGGAATATTCTTTTGTTAAGCAGGATTGTAACTTATGATCAGTAATTCATTGGCTTAAGCCAATTCCGGATAGAGTGGATAGTTTTCCATATACTTATTTACTTCAGCTTTAACCTGAGCAATTTTAGATTCATTTTTTATATCGGTAATGATGGTGTCTACCCACTCAAAGACTTTGGTAAATTCTTTGGTTCCGAAATTTCTACTTGTCATAGCTGCTGTTCCGATCCGTATTCCTGATGTCACAAATGGGCTTTTATCATCGAAAGGAACCATATTTTTATTGATTGTAAGATCGGCTTTTACAAGAGCATTTTCTGCATCTTTTCCAGTTACTCCTTTAGATCTAAGATCGATAAGCATTAGGTGATTATCAGTACCTCCAGAAATAATGTTATAGCCATTATCTGTAAAAGCTTTGGATAGGACTTGTGCATTATTGATCACTTTTTCCCCATAATCTTTAAATGAATCATCTAGAGCCTCGCCAAAAGCTACGGCCTTAGAAGCAATAACATGTTCTAGTGGTCCCCCTTGCATACCAGGAAAAACGCCACTATTAAGAATTGATGACATCATAATAGGGTTTCCTTTTTTAGTCGTACGTCCCCACGGGTTTTCAAAATTCTTACCCATCATAATGATTCCACCACGAGGACCTCTCAGTGTCTTATGTGTAGTACTCGTAACGATATGACAGTGGGGTAGTGGATCATTAAGCAGCTCTTTTGCAATAAGTCCTGCAGGATGTGCTATATCAGCTAATAAGATAGCTCCTACCTTATCAGCTATGCTTCTAAATCGAGCATAATCCCAATCTCGAGAATAAGCAGAAGCTCCACATATAATCAGTTTAGGTTTGACTTCATTGGCTTTAGCCTCTACTTTATCCATGTCTATAAGGCCAGATTCTTGCTCCACACCGTAAAAATGCGGGGTGTATACTTTACCAGAATAATTTACTGGTGATCCGTGAGAGAGATGGCCTCCGTGAGATAAATCAAATCCCAGCACATCATCGCCTGGTTGTAATATTGCTAGAAAAACAGCAGCGTTTGCTTGTGCTCCGGAGTGAGGTTGCACATTAGAATATTCTGCACCGAATAAAGTATTTAACCTTTCTATTGCTAAGGATTCTATCTGATCTACGATCTGACATCCCCCGTAATATCTTTTCCCTGGATATCCCTCTGCGTACTTATTAGTTAGGCAAGTACCCATTGTAGTCATAACATTATAACTAGTAAAATTCTCTGAAGCGATCAGTTCTACACCTTCTCGTTGTCTGTGCAGTTCTTGGTTTATAAGTTGCTTTACGATCTGATCCATAGTTTTACTTGTTTTAAATGTATGCTATTAAAGATGATAAAAATAGGAAGCTTTTTATAACTAATACTATTATTCTAAAAACAAAAAACCCTGCTCCATATGAATGGAACAGGGTTTCTTTATGTTGATAATTTATTTTTAATTATCTGTCGATTCCTAATGCTCTTAGCGTTTCGAAATCTAATTGTCCGATAGGTAGACCATTATCTTTTTGGAATTTAACTAAAGCAGCTTTAGTCTTTGCTCCAAATGTTCCATCTACGCCACCAACATCATATCCTCTAGAAACTAGTGCACTTTGAATTGCTCTATAATCAAGAGAAGTAATCTTATCTCCACATAAAACTTCTTTCCACTCAGAGAAACCACCTGGCTTAACTAACTCTCTCTTAGAGACAGTTTTGTATTCAGCTGGAATATCTACAGTTCTCGTGGTAGGAGGTGTAAATGTCTGGTAAGATCTTGTTTCATATCTTGGTTCGATAGGTGTACTATTAGTAGTCGCAGGACTAGCTAATTTTCTCATTGTGCGAGTTGTATACCTAGGCTCTCCTGTAGATACATTTGCAGAAGCGTCATTAGCTAATTTCTGGTAAGAAATAGTAGTGTAAGTCGGTTCTGTTGCAGTATTTTCAGAAGTTGCATCGTTTACTAATTTCTGGTAAGATCTAGTAGTGTACTGAGCTTCTCCAGTAGTTACGTTTGCAGCTGCATCGTTTACTAATTTCTGCATAGAAATAGTAGTGTAAGTAATATCGCTTCCTTGAGTACTTGTACCTCCAGCTCCGAATGCTACTAATTCTACTCTTCTATTTTGTGCTCTACCGTTAGCAGTTGAGTTATCAGCTATTGGGCTAGTTTCTCCTTGACCTTCGTAATTAAGTCTTGAAGCATCTACACCTGCAGCAACTAAAGCATCATAAACTGCTTTTGCTCTGTTTCTAGATAAAGACATGTTAGTGTCAGCTCCTCCCTGAGAATCTGTATGTCCTACAATAGTTCCAGTCATAGAAGCATTTCCAGCCATCATTCCAGCTACTCTGTTTATCTCAGAAGACGAACCTCCAGTTAAGATAGCAGAACCAGATTGGAATTTAACATCCAGTCTTGTAGAAGTAGAACCTCCACCACCAGATGCAGCTTCAGAAGTTGCATCAGATACTAATTTCTGGTAAGATCTAGTTGCATAAGCCGCTTCGCCAGAAGTAACATTTGCAGTTGCATCGTTTACTAATTTCTGATAAGAGTAAGTACCATACTGAGGCTCTCCAGAAGTTACTTCTGCAGTTGCATCATTTGCTAATACTTGCTTAGTAATAGTCGTGTACTGTGCAGATCCATACATAGGTTCTGTAGTAGCATCGTTTGTTAATTTCTGGTAAGATCTCGTAGTATAAGTAGCATCACCAGTAGTAACGTTTGCTGTTGCGTCGTTAGCTAGTTTTTGCATTGAGATCGTCGTGTACTTAGCATCACCTGTGCTATTGCTAGCAGTTGCAGGAGTTGCTACTTTCTTATATGTTCTAGTAGAATACTGAGCTGGAACTTCTACTACTTCTGTAGTAGCAGGAGTTACTAACTTAGAATAAGTTCTAGTTTCATATTTAGCAGGAACAGTAACAGCTTCAGAAGAAGCAGGCGTTACTAATTTTCTGTAAGATCTAGTTTCATACTGTGCTGGTACGTCTACTACCTCAGTAGTTGCGTCATTTACTAATTTTCTGTAAGAACGAGTAGAGTATTGAGCTGGGATTTCAACAGTTTTCACGTATTCATCACCTACTTGGCTCCATCCATCTTGTAAGTCAGAAACTTTCATTCTCTTAGTTACAGTCTTGAATTTAGCTGGCTCTTCTACTAAACACCATACTAGACAGTCATTAGGATCAGCAGAAAGACAGTTTCTGTCTGCTTTCTTTTTAACCCATTTTGTACTAGCAGGAGCTACTTGGATTTGCTCAGTTACAGTTTCAAATTTAGCAGGTCTTTTTTCTAATCTAGTAGAAGCTGCTTTTGTCATTACTTGCTCAGTTACAGTTTCGTAAGTCGCAGGAATGATTCTGATTGTTGTGTAAGCATCTTGCTTTAATACTTGCTCAGATACTGTTTCGTACTGTGCTGGAACAGATCTTAGAGTTGTGTATGCTTCTTTTTTAAGCACTTGCTCAGAAACTGTTTCATAAGTTGCAGGTACTGCTCTTAAAGTAGTATACCCATCTTTAGATAGTACTTGCTCAGTTACAGTTTCGTAAGTTGCAGGTACTGCTCTTAGAGTAGTATATGCATCTTTTTTAAGTACTTGCTCTGTAATAGTTTCGTATGTCGAAGGCACCACTCTTAAAGTAGTGTAACCATCTTTAGATAGAACTTGCTCAGTTACGGTTTCGTAAGTTGCAGGTACTGCTCTTAAAGTAGTGTAACCTTCTTTAGATAATACTTGCTCAGTTACAGTTTCGTAAGTTGCAGGTACTGATCTTAATGTAGTATAACCGTCTTTTTTAAGAATTTGCTCAGTCACAGTTTCGTACTCAGCTGGAATTACTTTTAGAGTAGTATATCCATCTTTAGATAATACCTGCTCAGTTACGGTTTCGTAAGTTGCAGGTACCGCTCTTAGAGTAGTATATGCATCTTTTTTAAGTACTTGTTCAGTTACAGTTTCATAAGTTGCAGGTACCGCTCTTAGTTGCTCGTAAGCTTCTTGAACTAATACTTGCTCAGTTACTGACTCAAATTGAGCAGGAACTACTCTGATCGTTGTATAAGCATCTTTTGTTAGTACTTGCTCAGTTACAGTTTCGAAAGTAGCAGGAGATATAGATACTCTAGATTCACCTTCTGAAGCTAAAACTTGCTCAGTTACAGTTTCGAAAGTAGCAGGAGTAATAGATACTCTAGACTCACCCTCTGATTTTAATACTTGCTCAGTTACTGTCTCAAATTGAGCAGGTCTAATACGCATATCAATAACACAGTTAGGATCAGCATCACCAGAAGTACTGTTAGATACTGTAGATCCAGCATTAGATGTAATTAATTCTACTCTTCTGTTTTGAGCTCTACCATCAGCAGATGCATTAGAAGCAATAGGATTAGATTCTCCCATTCCATCATATGTAATACAAGAAGAAGATACACCAGCTGATATTAAAGCATCATAAACCGCTTTAGCTCTATTTCTAGATAGCGTTAAATTAGATGCTTCAGATCCTTGACTATCTGTATGTCCTACTATTCTAGCGGTAGATCCAGATGAACAGTCTAAAGATCCAGCAATTCTAGAAATCTCTCCTGAAGAACCTCCAGTTAAGATTGCAGAACCTGATTGGAAATTTACATTTAAGTAAGAAGTACTTCCTCCAGTTGAGTAAGATCCTCCACCTGCTCCACATGTATTAGAGAGCACTTGCTCTGTAACAGTGGTAAAAGTAGCAGGAACGATTCTTACAGAAGAAGCTCCATCAGCCTTAAGAGCAGTTTCTGTAACTGTCTCAAAAGTTGCAGGAGAAATAGAAACTCTAGATTCTCCGTCTGATTTTAATACTTGTTCAGTAACTGTTTCAAATTTTGCAGGAATCACTCTTAAGTTTGATACTCCTTCTGAAGCAATAACTTGCTCAGTAACAGTTTCAAAAGTAGCAGGAGTGATACTTACTGAAGATGAACCTTCAGCTTTAAGCACTTGCTCAGTTACGGTTTCGAATTGTGCAGGAATAATTCTTACAGAAGATTCTCCTTCACTAGATAATACTTGCTCAGTAACTGTTTCAAATGTAGCAGGTACTATACTTACAGAAGATTCTCCTTCAGAAGCTAATACTTGTTCAGTCACAGTTTCAAATTGAGCTGGTACTACTGACAATGTTGTTCCTCCATCGGATGCCAGAACCTGCTCAGTCACAGTTTCAGAACTTCCTGGAACAATCTCCACTCTGGATGAGGCTTCTTTCACTAAAATTTGTTCCGTAACAGTCTCGTATTGGTCTTGAAACAAACACTTAGCATAACACTTGCCAGGCTCATTAGGCATTCCCGCCTCCGGAGCTCCGGATTGTGCAACTAGTGCAAAAGAAAAAATGATCATCAGAGAGGTGAACAATATGTTCAGTTTTCTCATAGATTATAAAAGTTTAAGTTTGAAAAAATATGGTGTCAAATAAATTTTAAAAAGTCAAATTTCGACCAGGCAAATGTAGTATTAAATTCTCGGATAACATAGAAAGAACCTAACCATCACATCAGTGTTGATTAGATTTTCTGTGAGTGCAGAAAAAGGAACATTTAGGCCGGTTTTTTTTAATATTTGAATTTCATTTTGAGCAGTGGTATAAGCTTGATTTGATTCTATTCCATGTAATACTAGCTTGGCTGCTTCATCCTCACTTACTTTAAAGTGCGAACATAATTTACGACGAGTTTCATTGACTAAGTCACCATTAAAGGGCTCTTTAGATAAATGAATTTTAAAGAGTTTTCTATCTAGTAATGAATTCGCATAAAATTCAATGGTTCTATTGGTTGAATATACAGATTTTTTTAAAGTTATCCATATGTCGTGATCATCCAGTTTATTAAATTTTTGTATTATTTCTGTTTTGTTCTCTAAATTCTTTAAATCATTATCCTTTTTAAGGAAATAGACTAAATTTTCGGGCAAACCCGCCCAGTCTTCTTCTTCCTGGATTAATCTAATACATTGCACTAACATTTTTTCTGCAGCTAATGCCGTTTTATGTAAATATACTTGCATGTACATCAGATGTCGAGCCATTAAGAATTTTTCCACAGAGTACAATGCTTTTTCTTCTACTACTAATTGGTCCTTAGATACATGTAACATCGAGATGATCCGATCAGAGCCCACTACTCCTTCTGCCACTCCAGAATAGAAACTATCACGATTTAAATAATCCATGCGATCCATATCCAACTGACTAGATACTAACTGATGTAAAAACTTTTTTGGATATTCATTTTTAAAAATGGCAATAGCCATAGTGAGCTTTCCATTAAAAGTCTCATTTAAAGATTTCATAATCCATAATGATAGTTGCTCATGATGAATGTCTAAAATCTCTTTTTCTAATGCATGAGAAAAAGGGCCGTGACCTATATCGTGCAAGAGTATGGCGATGCAAGTAGCTTTACGTTCTTCCTCAGAGATAATGATGCCCTTATCTATGAGCGTTCTTAAACTCCGTACCATCAAGTGTAATGCTCCTAAAGCATGATTAAACCGAGTATGTGTCGCTCCGGGATAAACAAAATGGGAAAGTCCCATTTGTGAGATTCTTCTTAGCCTTTGGAAATATGGGTGTTCTATAAGATCGTAAAGGATCTCATAAGGGAAGGAGATTAATCCATAGATAGGATCATTAAATATTTTCTTTTTATTTCTCAAGTAGTAATAACTCTATATTTAAACTCGTTTGTAAGTGTCTACAAAATTTAACCCTTATCATTGTAGGACAAAACTATATCTAATTCTTCAAAAAATCACGTGTAAATAACATTATGGATAAAATCAAAATTTTGTGGGCAGATGATGAGATCGATTTATTAAAACCTCAGCTATTTTTTCTCGAAAAAAAAGGGTACGAGGTTGTTACCGTTTCTAATGGTCATGATGCTATAGATCTTTTTAAAGAACAAGAAATAGATGTAGTTTTTTTAGATGAATCCATGCCAGGCATATCAGGGTTAGAAACATTATCTGAGATTAAAGCCATCAATAATCATGTCCCAGTGGTGATGATCACAAAAAATGAGGAAGAAGATATCATGGAGCAAGCTATAGGCTCTGAGATAGACGATTATCTCATAAAACCTGTAAATCCTAATCAAATATTACTTACACTAAAAAAAATAATAGATAATAAAAGGCTTGTCAGCGAAAAAAATGTGACGGACTATCAGATGGAGTTTAGGCAAATAATCATGGACATAAATAGTGGCTTAGATTTTACGGAATGGGTAGAAGTCTATAAAAGAATTCTCAAGTGGGAGATCAAAATGGATGAGTCCAATTCTGCAGACATGAGTGACATACTGCAGACTCAAAAAAATGAGGCTAATAGTGAGTTTTCAAAATTTATTATAAAAAACTACCAAAAGTGGCTTTCCAGTGAAGATGGCCCAACGATGTCTCATAATTTATTAATTCAAAAAATATTTCCTAAACTTCAAGAAGATATTCCTAATGTTATCTTATTGCTAGATAATCTGAGATATGACCAATGGGCTATATTAGAATCTACTTTTAACGAATTGTTTAAATTAGAGAACGAAGACTTTTTCTATAGTATTTTACCCACAGCTACCCAGTACAGTCGTAACGCTATTTTTAGTGGATTACTTCCATCTGACATACAAAAACGTTTTCCAGAAAAATGGTTAAATGATAATCAAGAAGGTGGAAAAAACATGCACGAAAAAGACTTTATTATCGATCAGATAGAACGTGTTATCCGTCGTCCAATGAAGGTAGATTATCATAAAGTAACTAGTGTTTTTAAAGCTAAACAACTCGTAGATCAATGCCATAATTTTCATCAAAATGACCTAACCGTAATCGTCTATAATTTTATAGATATGCTCTCACACGCACGTACGGAAATGGAGGTATTAAAAGAGTTAGCGGGTGACGAAAAAGCCTATAGATCTTTAACTAAATCTTGGTTTTTAAATTCGCCATTATGGACGGCTTTACAAAAAATGGCAGAACGTCCGATGAAGCTTTTTATAACTACGGATCATGGCACCATTAGAGTAAAACAACCCGTAAAAGTGGTCGGAGATAAAGAGACTAGTACTAATCTCCGTTACAAGGTCGGGCGTAATTTAAAATATGAAAATAAAGATGTCCTTGTAATCGATAATCCGCATGAGGTCGGTCTTCCAAAACCGAATATGAGTTCTAAGTTTATTTTTGCAAAAGAGGATAAGTTTTTACTCTATCCTAATAACTATAATTACTACAATAATATGTTTAGAGATACCTTCCAGCATGGAGGAATATCACTAGAGGAAATGATCTGTCCAGTAATTACGATGAGGACTAAAAAGTAATTAATTTTTTAAAGACTCATACTGTGGATGCATTCTTAAGAACTCATCCCAATACTGCTTTTTGTATAGCACATTAAAGGTTTTTCCTAATGTAGTCTTTTGTCTCATATTTATCTTTAATAGATTGATAAATAGAAACTTAGTCGTACTTATAGATGCCACATCTTCAAATTTATACTTAAAAGTTTTAAAGTAGTTTGAGATCAAAAAATGATCTGATGATGCATCAAAACGTAAAAGCTGAAAAAGTGTAAAATAGATTAAAACGGCAAACAGAATAAATACAACTCCTACTAAAATTTTAGCTTGCATACTGGAAAACAAAGGACTTGTTTCTGCGTCCATAAAAATGATAAATAGCGTAAGTAGTCCATAAAATGTAACCCAGAAAGTAGGGATAAATAATTTAAAAACGATGGTTAAATTCGATGAGATTCTTTGCATATTATTCTTCCTGATGATGTTTTTTATATGTCTTTCCTGCAACAAAAATACTGAGCTCGTAGAGTAAGAAAACAGGTATACCTATTAGGAACTGCGTAAGTACATCCGGAGGTGTGATCAGTGCGGCTAAAATGAGTATAATTATAAAAGCATGCTTTCTATATTTGCGTAAAAATGGAGCATCTACGATACCGACCCTAGCTAAAAAATAAATGACTATTGGCAGTTCGAAAACAAAGCCAGTAGGGATCGTAAACATAGTCAAATAACTGACATAAGAAGAGAGGGTAGGACTATTGATTGCCTTAGGTCCGACAGTGTAATTTCCTAGCCAGGTAATTCCAAAAGGAGTGATCACAAAATACCCAAAAAGAACACCCATAATAAACAGCGATGAACAGATAAAAACAGTGCCACGGGCAGCCTTTTTCTCAGTGTCATATAGGCCAGGTTTTATAAATCTCCAGAATTCATAAAATACATAAGGAAATGAGATAATCAGGCCTAACCAGAAAGCAACTTTTATATGTACAAAAAATGATTCACCAAACTCTACAGTGGTTAATTCAAATGTAGGAGGCTTAAATTCAGGAAGGATATTTTGGAATAAAGTGTATGTCGGAAACGTCTCATACATGGGTGCAAAAATGATGTCGTTAAAGACAAAGCTCTTCATTGCAAACATAATAATAGCAATAACAAAAATGGCTCCTACAGCTCTAATGAGATGCCATCTTAATTCCTCTAAATGGTCAAAAAAAGACATCTCTTTTTGTTCTCCAGGCTGGTTGTTTTTAACTGCTTTTATCATTAGACTTGCAAATATACATCATAGTTTACGCTTGTATTTACTAATACGCATATAGGCTGATAAACTTTTTTACAATCTGTTTTCCTCTACTCTTAAGTTTAGAAATTGAATTATTAAAATCTATATTTGTTGTTAGTTAAATTAAACATTTGGTAGTAAATATTCTCATTTTTGTAGTTAGTCTTACGGTATTACTTGTCGCTTCAGACTGGTTTGTAGATGGAGCAGAGAAAATCGGTTTGTCTTTAGGTATTAGCCCTTTTATTATCGGAGTGACTATCGTAGCGTTTGGGACGTCTTTGCCAGAATTAGCGTCATCCATAGTTTCTGTAAACAAAGGAGCATCTGAGATTGTAATCGGTAATGTAGTAGGTAGTAATATTGCTAACATTTTGTTAGTGCTCGGATGTACGGCTGTATTTTGCAAAGAAATAAGGATGGATTTCGATGTGATGGATATAGACATGCCCTTACTATGGGGGTCTGCTTTTCTCTTGTATTTTGCAGTTTATGATGGATATTTCTCTCTTTTTGAGGCAGTTATGTTTTTAGGTGGGATCATTGCTTTCTTATTAAATTCTATTTCTGGGGAGCGAACACAAAATTTAGACAGACCTAAATCAGGTTATAAGGATTACTTAAAATTAATTTTAGGATCAGCCTTAGTTTATTTGGGAGCTACTTATACCATTGAAGGTGTGGTGGGTATAAGTAATGATTTACAGATTAGTCCTGATCTAATTTCTTTAACCGTGGTTGCTTTAGGAACATCTCTTCCTGAATTAGTCGTATCCATAACGGCCGGTAGAAAAGGAAAAACTGGACTAGCTATTGGTAATGTATTAGGTTCTAATATGTTTAATACTTTTGGAGTAATGGCGATTCCTAGATTCTTTGGGGAATTAAAAATCCCATCAGATATCTTAGATTTTAGTATTCCGTTTATGATCGGGGTAACGATTTTATTTGGGATGATCTCCTTGTCAAAACGTGTTTCGTTTTGGGAAGGAGCGATGTTAGTTGCCTTTTACGTTTTTTATATAGGTTCGCTCATTCAAAAAATTATATAGTCAATTCTATTTTATTAAGATAGAAGCATACAGATATATACCTTTTTGCAATCTAAACGTTAGTTTTGTAGCTCTTTACCGTATGCATTTATATAGATGATAAGATCGATAATTTTTTTCTTTTTGTTCCTGATTTGTTGGCAAACAAATGCACAGTCAGGATTAGTAGCTGATTACTCTTTTGATAGTTGTGATGCTACTGATAATGCTGGAATCCAAGATCCTGCACAACCATTTCCAGCTTTAGATTGCGTTTGTGGAGTAAGTGGATCCGGAATGGAGTTTGGGAATGGTTTAGACAGTTTAATTTTTCCAGCTACGATTACAGATCTTTTTTCAGAGGATTTTACCCTTAGCTTTTACGTTAAATTTATAAATCCCTCTAGTAGGGTAGATATAATTTCTGCTAGATCTGAGAGCTGTCAGGTAGATAGCTCTTTTATTATCCGATATAGTGATGTCTCTAAAACATTCAATGTGGATATAGGCGAAACCTTCAATAATTTTATAGAACTTACCGCTGATATAGATGAGGATGTTTGTTGGCACCACATTATATTTTCTAAAAAAGAGAGAAGTTATTTTCTCTTTTATAATGGTGAGCTTGCAGAAGAAGTCGTTGCTGTTAAAGAATTTACAATAGATCCGATAAATATTCTTTCTGTCTCTAATAGTGCATGTCTAGGTCCTATGCTCACAGAGAGCCCTCTGACAGGAGTTTTAGATGAGATTAAGATCTTTGATCGATTTGTAGAAGTAAATGAAATAGAACTATTACAGCTCTTTCCGGATCAGATTATAAATCAAGATACTACTATATTTTTAGGTGATGCGATACAGATAGTAACCGGAGAATCTTGTTCTACCTCACCTTCTTGGTCACCTGTGGATGGAGTTAGTGATCCTAATATTTTAGATCCCATTTTAAGTCCTACGGAGACTACGATTTATACGCTAAATTTACCTTCTCAGGGGTGCGATAATAGTGATACCATTCGTGTAAACGTCGTAGATCGTGACGAACTGGACTGTGATAATCTTCTTATGGCAAATGCTTTTACGCCTAATGGAGATGGTTTAAACGATGATTATGGAATAAGTAACACATTCATTATCGAAGAGTTAGAGCAGTTTGATATTTTAGATCGATGGGGAGAAGTGGTATTTACTACTACTGATGTTAATGGCAGATGGGATGGATTTTACAAGGGAAAAGATACTAATCCGTCCATGTTTATTTATATCGTGAGCTATCGATGTAAAGGAGAGCGTTTTACAAAATCTGGAAGTCTGTCGGTATTGCGGTAAGAACTCATGTTTTACATAATGTGGAATGTGTTATAATTTGTATCTTCACGCAGCAATAATTTCTCGTGAAAAGATTTATCATAAAACCATTAGGTTTAATATTTGTCGTACTGCTTTGTTTAAATTCCTGTGGAAACGAGGCTAAAGTAAAACCAGTTTCTTCAAATAAAACCAGTCCCGTTCCTTCCACAAAGAAGGAAATTTTAAAAGATACTAAGTCGGACTCCCTGATATTGGCGAAAGCCGATGAACAAAAAATAGGAGAGAAAAAATCGGAAAATATTGAGGAGAAAGAAAGTTATAACCCTCCTCATATTCCAGTATTTAAAGAAGAGAAAAATAAATCTAAAGATGCCTCAAAGGATAAAGAGTCAAAATCTAAGGCATCATCTACCAGTAAAAAGGCTAATTCTGGACCTAATAATAAAACAAAGTCCGCAGAGGTAGCTAAGCAAAAAGTGATAAAGGAAGTAGCTTCTGCAAAAAACACTGAGATCGTTTGGAGACGTAATTTTTACTCATTTGGAGATATTACACAAGGAGATACAGTTTACTTTAAATTTGAATTTACAAATATAGGAGAAGCTCCACTCGTGATTGAAAGTGCGACACCATCATGCGAGTGTACATTTCCCAGTTATTCTTTTATTCCTATCGAGCCTAATTCTAAAGGAGAGATCAACGGATTCTATGTGAGTGATACTAAAAAAGGTTCTCAAAACGCTATGATTCAAGTAGTTACTAATACTGATCCTTCCATCCATAAATTATATATTGATGGAAATGTTTTGCTCTCCGAGGATAAGTCTGATAAGGATGACAAAGGTAATGACTAGCGTTTTTTAGTTTCTCACTCAGGGTTTTGCGATTTTTTTAAAATATTCTTGGTTTAAATAATCGTGTTACTTTTCTAA
>CALLXF010000097.1 GCA_938015805.1 uncultured Saprospiraceae bacterium
GTGTTCAGGACTCCAGATTTTGAAAAAATCACTGAACTGCTAAAATCTAAGGTCATATTTGATGGTAGAAATCTTTATGATCTCGACTTAATGAAAGAAAAAGAATTTTACTACGAAAGTATCGGAAGACCCGTTATAAAAAATTGAAGCAAGACCTAAACATCCAGATGGTTGACCTTCAAGGTCAATACAAAAAACTTAAATCAGAGATAGATGCGGCAGTTCATCTAACACTAGATTCTAGCCAATATATAAATGGCCAACAAGTGTCTACTTTTGAAAATAAACTGGCAAAATTTATTGACGCAAATCACGTCATCGGATGTGCAAATGGAACCGATGCTTTGCAAATTGCCCTTATGGCTCTGGATTTAAAACCAGGCGATGAGGTAATCGTTCCCTCTTTTACCTATGTAGCAACTGCTGAAGTTATTGCCCTATTGGGTTTAACCCCGATAATGGTAGATGCAGATTACGATACTTTTAATATAGATATCACTGCACTCAAGAAATCCATAACGCCTAATACAAAAGCCATAATACCTGTTCATCTTTTCGGGCAGGCATGTGCTATGGCAGAGCTATTAGCAATAGCTAAGGATAACAATCTTTTTATTATCGAGGATAACGCTCAAAGCATCGGAGCAGACTATAGTGACGACAAAACTAAAATAAAAACAGGACTGATCGGGGATATAGGAACGACCTCTTTTTACCCTTCTAAAAATTTAGGAGCCTATGGTGATGGCGGAGCTCTAACTACTAACGATGATAAACTAGCAGAAAAAATACGTCGGATTGCTAACCACGGTCAGAATAAAAAATATCACCATTCGATGGTAGGAGTAAATTCTAGACTAGATAGTATCCAGGCGGGTATTCTTTCAGTTAAGTTAGATCATCTAGAAACGTTTAACCAAAAAAGATACGATCTAGCTCAGTTTTACAATATAGAACTAGCCAGCATAAAAGAAATCATTATTCCAAAAGAAGATAAAAACTCTACTCATGTTTATCATCAGTATACACTTAAAGTATTAAATAATAAACGGGATGACCTAAAGACCTATTTACAGTCTTACGATATCCCTTCAATGATCTACTACCCGATCCCTCTTTATAAACAAGAAGCGTATCGTAGAAATAATGAAAATGTTTTTCACCCCGTGACAGAGCAGCTTTGTAAAGAAGTCTTATCACTTCCAATGCACCCTGATATGAGAGAAGATCAAAGAAATTATATCGTACAAAAAGTAAAAGAATTTTTTGAATACTGACTTGATTCATAAAACAGCTATTATAGACCACCCTACAGTAATAGGTCCTAATACTCGAGTATGGCATTTTTCTCATGTAATGAAAAATGCAAGTATCGGACAAAATTGTGTTCTAGGGCAAAACACATTTATAGCGAGCAATGTATCTATAGGTAATCATGTAAAAATCCAAAATAATGTCTCTATTTACAAAGGCGTAGAAATTTCCGATTATGTATTCCTTGGACCTTCTATGGTTTTCACCAATGTTATTAACCCAAGAAGTGAAATAAATCGAAGAGGAGAGTATAAAAAAACCAAAATTTCTAAAGGTGTAACGATAGGAGCTAATGCCACGATAGTGTGTGGAATTACAATAGGAGAATATGCTTTTATCGGAGCAGGAACTGTGGTGACTAAAGATATCCCAGCTTTTGCATTAGTAATAGGTAATCCTAGTAAGCAATCTGGATGGATGAGTAAGGGAGGCGAAAAATTAAATTTCGATACTAATGGTTACGCAACATGCTCTATTACCGAGGACCGTTATAAACTGCAAAACGAGATAGTTACTTGTGAATCATAAGCCAAAATCATTTGCTCTTATAGGTGCTGCTGGTTATATAGCTCCTCGTCATATGAAAGCTATCTCAGAAACAGGAAATAATTTAGTAGCCGCAATGGATCCTTCTGATTCTGTAGGAATTCTAGATCGTTATTTCCCTAAGACTTCATTTTTTACAGAGTTTGAGAGATTTGATAGACATTTATATAAATTAAAAAGTAATTCGGAGAAAATAGATTTTCTATCAGTATGTACGCCTAACCATTTACACGATGCCCATATCAGATATGGTCTCAGATTAGGAGCTGATGTTATTTGTGAAAAACCACTGGTTCTCAATTCTTGGAATTTAGATAATCTAATAAACTTAGAAAAAGAGTCTGGAAAAAAAATATATAATATTCTACAACTAAGACACCACCCTACTCTAGTTGCTTTAAAAGAAAAAATAAAAAATAGTAATAAAATTCATGAAGTGGATTTAAGCTATATCACCTCCAGAGGTAAATGGTATTATGCCAGTTGGAAAGGAGATGTAAATAAATCCGGTGGAATAGCTACTAATATAGGAATTCATTTTTTTGATCTATTAAGTTGGTTATTTGGTGATAATCATAATTCTGAGGTACACATACATACGCACGATCGAGCAGCAGGATATTTAGAGTTTGACAAAGCAAAAGTTAAATGGTTTGTAAGTATAAATAACACTACACTACCTAAAACAATTAAAGAGTCCGGTATAAATTCATTTAGATCATTAGGTATAGATGGAGAAGAAATAGATCTTAGTTATAATTTTGAACAACTACATACAGAAAGTTACAAGGCTATTTTAGATGGAAAAGGTTTTTCTATTGATGAATGTAAACCCTC
>CALLXF010000098.1 GCA_938015805.1 uncultured Saprospiraceae bacterium
TTATGAAAACAATAAGGGAGTCGAACGCTAATCTTTTTCCGCAAGGTATACTTGCGGTAATCTTCTTAAATCGATTCTAAATTGAAGTTGATTTATCTTTCGAAACATAATATTATTAGCCGCAAAATCAATTTGCGGTAATCTAATTAGATTGACTTCCACGTCAATCTTCCTTCGGACCATTAGATTATACTTAATTCTATTCACCTAGAATAATTAGTTATTTTACTTTTTTACGAATTGTAAACTTTGCGATCTGAATTGTGACAGTCTTGTTTTTCGTAATGTTTAATCAAATAATCCAGCTCTAACATTGGGTCAAACCCAAAAAATAGACACGTTACTTATTCCTATCTTATTTCTAATCTTTCTACTCCTTTTAGGACACTAAAAAAAACCTACTTTATACTTTAAATCTTTAGACTACTCATATATTAGTAGTCCTTATAATACAACCTGACACTATGCCTGATTTTGCACATTTACATTGCCATACGCAGTACTCTCTACTCGACGGAGCGACTGATATTTCTAAGATGATGGTAAAGGCCAAAGCCGATGGACAAAAAGCGGTTGCTCTTACTGATCATGGAAATATGTTCGGGGCATTTAAATTTGTAAATGAGGCTAAAGCCAATGGAATACTCCCTATCGTAGGATGCGAATTTTATCTAGTAGAAGATCGACATGTCAAATCGTTTTCAAGACCTAAAAGGGATATAAGATTCCATCAATTGATGCTCGCCAAAAATGCCGACGGCTATAAAAATTTATCGAAGCTTTGTTCGCTCGGATATACCGAAGGATATTACAGTAAGTATCCTCGAATCGATAAGGAATTAGTAGAAAAGTATCATGAAGGACTGATCGCTACGAGCTGCTGTTTAGGGGCAGAAATTCCACAGGCGATATTAAAGGGGGACATAGCGGGTGCAGAGGAAAAATTAAAATGGTGGCTTGATCTTTTTGGAGAGGATTTTTACATTGAGCTGCAGCGACATAGAGGATTAGAAAATATAGATAATACAGGGACTAGTCAGGAAGATATAAATCAAGTCTTGATTGGTTTTGCAAAGAAGTACAATATAAAAACCATTGCCACTAACGACTCACACTATTTAGATAAAGTGGATTCGCCTGAGCATGATATTCTGCTCTGTGTAAATACAGGGTCTAATTTAGAAGACCCTAATCGATTTAGTTTTCCGAGTAACGATTTCTTTTTTAAGACTACGGCAGAGATGAATTCCATCTTTAAAGATGTCCCTGAAGCAATCGATAATACGATGGAAATTGTTAGTAAAATTGATCAGCTAGAATTGGCAAGAGATGTTGTACTTCCAAAATTTCCATTGCCTCAAGGCTTTGCGACTCAAGATGATTTTCTGAAGCATCTGACTATGCAAGGGGCAAAAAGACGGTACGGTGAGATCACTCCAGATATAGAAGGTCGGATATTATTTGAGCTAGATACGATAAAAAAATCTGGGTATCCTGGATACTTTTTGATCGTTCAGGATTTTACGACGACTGCTCGGAATATGGGAGTGAGTGTAGGTCCAGGTAGAGGATCAGCAGCTGGGTCGGTGGTGGCATACTGCTTAGGAATTACTAATATCGATCCTATAAAATATGATTTGCTTTTTGAGCGATTCCTAAATCCCGAAAGGGTATCGATGCCCGATATCGATATAGATTTTGATGACGAGGGACGATCTAAGGTGATCGATTATGTAATAGAAAAATACGGAAAGGAACAAGTCGCACAGATTATCACATACGGTACGATGGCTGCTAAGTCTTCCATAAAAGATGTCGGTCGTGTAATGGGTGTTCCACTAGGCGAAGTAGAAAAAGTAACTAAATCGTTTCCCACGCACTTATCTGCAACTTTAAAAGCTGTATTAGCGGATAAGGATGTAGATAAAAAACTAAAAGATAATCTAAATCCAGAAGACAAAGAGAAAGCGACTAAGTTTAGGAAAATGGCAGAGGGTAAAGATCAGATCGGGGAGATGATCAGATCTGCAAAAAAACTAGAGGGATCAGTGCGTAATACAGGTATCCATGCCTGTGGTGTTATTATTACACCTGACGAGATGACTAATTATGTCCCTGTATCGGTGGCAAAAGATTCTGATTTGCTTGTCAGCCAATTTGATAACAATGTAGTAGAAGATGCTGGTTTATTAAAAATGGATTTCTTGGGTCTTAAGACTTTGACAGTAATTAAAAATGCAGTCCAGTTAGTAAAGGAACGACATGGTGTGGATCTAGATCCAGACGAATTTCCCTTAGACGACGAAAAGACTTACGAGCTATTTAAGAAAGGAGAAACGATCGGTATTTTCCAGTACGAGTCTCCTGGTATGCAAAAACATCTTAAAGATCTCAAGCCAGATAAGTTCTTAGATCTCATCGCTATGAATGCCCTTTATCGTCCTGGTCCTCTACAATACATTCCTAACTTTATCAAGCGGAAGCACGGAAAAGAACAGATATCTTATGATCTCCCAGAGATGGAGGAATATCTAAAAGAGACTTACGGAATTACAGTTTATCAGGAGCAAGTGATGTTGCTCTCTCAGAAACTAGGTGGATTTTCTAAGGGTAAGGCAGATGTCTTACGTAAGGCGATGGGTAAGAAAAAAAAGAAGTTGATTGATGAACTATACCCAGAGTTCTTAGAAGGTTGTCAGAAAAATGGATATAAGGAAGAAACAATAGAGAAAATATGGAAAGACTGGGAAGCTTTTGCGTCTTATGCCTTTAATAAATCGCACTCTACTTGTTATGCATTTATTGCATTCCAAACGGCATATCTCAAGTCGCATTACCCACATGAGTTTATGGCAGCAGTTCTTAATAATGCCAAGGGTACAACAGATAAGCTTAATTTTTTCTTGCGAGAATGTAAGCGTATGGGTATCCAAGTATTAGGGCCAGATGTCAACGAGAGTCATATGAATTTCTCTGTAAATAAAGATGGGGCAATCCGTTTTGGGCTATCTGCTCTTAAAGGAGTAGGAGAAGGACCGGTAGAAGCATTACAAGAAAGTATAAAAAAGGATGGTCCTTTTACAGACCTCTTTGATCTGACGATGAGAGCAAATCTACGTAGCGTTAATAAAAAATGTCTAGAGAGTCTGGCATACGGTGGGGGATTTGATTGTTTTCCAGATGTGACGAGAGCAACATATTTTGCTCCAGTGGATAAATACGATACACTGATAGAACAGGCATTAAAATTTGGGAATCTATATCAGCATTCTCAAAATTCTAACCAAAATTCTCTGTTTGGCGAGACAGAAGATAATGGGATAGAAGTACCGACGATAAAAAATATTCCAGAGTGGAATAAGCTAGTCAAATTAAATAACGAGAAAAAAGTGGCAGGAATATTTATCAGTGGACATCCACTAGATGAGTATAGAATAGAGTTCCAAAATTACATCGACTGCCCGCTAGATAAAGTAGACGAAACTAAAAACACGATCGTAAAAGTAGCAGGTCTTGTTACTGAAGCGAGACACGGAACTAATAATAAAGGCTCTGATTATGTAAGAACAACATTGCAGGATTATACTGGTTCGTTGGAACTCGGTTTATATAGAGAGGACTGTAAGAAGTATGGTCATCTGTTCCATGTAGGTGAGGTATTGTATATCGAGGGAATTAACCAAAAGGGGTATAGTGGTGACAACTATTACTTTAAAGTAAAAGATGTAAAGATGTTAGAGACGATCGGTAAAGCATTGACTAAGTCGATCACTGTAAAATTACCGTTAGAGAAAATATCCGATGACTTGCTCCAAAAGCTGGAGCATATCTGTGAGAAAAATCCAGGTACGCATGCGTTTAAAATGAATATCTCTCACATGACAGATGAAAACAAAGTTTTGAAATTGGCATTGGTATCAGAAAACAAGAAGGTAAATGTAGATGCCGAATTTATTAGAATGCTGAGTGAGATCGGACTGGGATATAAGTTAAACTAATTATTATCATTCTAAATCAAACTTCAAACCCAAATAAACGTTTATTCTATATGCGATTATTATTTATAAGTTTGTTAGGTCTCATTACTACTATTGGCGTAAGCCAAAGCTATACTACGTACGATAGTTTTGATGACTTTGAACATATTTTACATCAGGATAATGATACGACCTATGTTATTAATTTTTGGGCAACATGGTGCGGACCTTGTGTAAAAGAGTTGCCTTATTTTGAAGAACTTCACCAGAAAACTAAAGACCAAAAACTAAAAGTCATACTTGTTAGTCTGGACTTTAAAAAGCAAATAGAAAAGAAATTTGTTCCATTTTTAAAGGAAAATAAAATAGCATCACAAGTAGTACTACTACTAGATTCTAAAGAACAAGAATGGATCGATAAAGTCGATGAGCGATGGAGTGGAGCTATACCGATTACGATTGTATATAGAGGAAAGAGGAGAGCTTTTTTAGAAGAGGATTTTGCCAGTTATACCGAACTAGAACATTTTGTTAATACTATTCATAAAAACTAAATAATGAAAAATATTTTTTATTCCCTAGGACTTGTTTCTATGTTTTGCCTGATGGCTGCGACCTTTCCAGTGCATGGAGGATATCATGTAGGTGATACTGCAGAAGATTTTAAATTGATGAACGTCAGTGGAGATTATGTATCCTTATCAGATTACAAAGATGTAAATGGTTATGTTGTTGTTTTTACTTGTAATCATTGTCCTTATGCCGTTATGTACGAAGATAGATTAATAGAGTTACATGCAAAAACTGCAGAATTAGGATTTCCTATTGTGGCAATTCAGCCTAATGATCCAGAAGTAAAACCTGCAGATAGTTTCTCTGAAATGCAGATTCGCCATAAAGAAAAAGGATTCCCATTTGTGTACCTACTAGATGAAGGGCAAAAAGTATATCCTAAATTTGGAGCAACCAAAACACCTCATGTTTTTATATTAGATAAGCAACGTAAAGTGAGGTATATAGGTGCTATCGATGATAATGCTCGTGATGCATCTGCGGTTACCCAGAATTATGTTTTGGACGCCATAGATGCAATACAGAATGGTAAAGACCCAGATCCAGCGACTACAAAAGCAATAGGGTGTTCTATCAAAGTAAAAAAATAAGATAAGTCGTAAATACTGCCTATTATAAACCTGTCATGAATATCTTTATGACAGGTTTTTTTATTTAACAGACATACATCTTAACACCTTTATATGAAATTTTTATCGCCGTTACTTCTAATAATTCTTTTACTTACATCTTGTAAAGAATCTAAGCCCGTTGCTAAGTTAGATCTGATGAAATACGGATTGCCTATTTCTATAAATGCACCAGAAAATGCAATCGTAGAGGCAGACGATATGGGAGTAATGCAAGATGTCACGATACAAGCTGGAGAGGATTACTACATACAGATTTATGGTTCTGATGCGGTATCAGTAGATGCTAAGGCTATTTTTCAAAAGAAAAAAGCGGATATAGAAAAAGGACCTTTCTTTACTGAGATTTCTATGGAAGAGGAAAATGGAATGATCTATAAAAAGAATATAGACGAGAATACGATCGACTATGACTTTATATATGTAAAGATCCAAGGTGATAAAGAATTTATATTCCAGACTGGACTCATCGGTATGTTTAATGAAGAACAGGTTAAAGAAATGTATAATTCCGTAAAATAAATGAAGCGATTTTTACCTCTTATTCTTGGTGGCTTTTTACTATCCTTATTACTGTCTTGTTCTAAGTCGGTAGCAACTCAGTTTACTATTCCTGCAAAAGATCCTAATGTGCTTAAAATTGCATTTGGGTCGTGTAGTGATGAGAAAAAAGCTCAGCCTTTATGGAAAGACATTGTTGCAGAGTCTCCAGACTTATGGATTTGGTTAGGTGATAATATCTATGGCGATACAGAGGATATGGATATCATGCGGAGCAAGTATAATACTCAAAAATCTAATCCTGGTTATAAGGCACTAATGGCGACTTGTCCGATTATAGGTACATGGGACGATCATGATTATGGCGTAAACGACGGAGGTAAAGAGTTTACAGCAAAGGCGGAAAGCCAGCAAGCTTTTCTAGATTTTTTAGATTACGATAGTAATGATCCAGTAAGGTCCAGCGCAGGAGTTTATGATACTTATATTTTACATCACGCTTTCGCGAATGTAAAAGTAATACTTCTAGATTGTCGATACTTTAGAGATAGTTACGAGAAAGATAACAAATGGCCCATCCCAAATTATGGAGGTACTATTCTCGGAGATACACAATGGGAATGGCTCGAAGCAGAGTTAGCTAAAAAAGAAGCGGATGTGACGATTATTGCTAGTGGTATACAAGTGATTCCATCCGAACATAGATTCGAGAAATGGGCAAACTTCCCTAATGAAAAGCATCGCCTATTTGATACCGTTATCGCCTCTGGAAATAAAAATTGTTTCTTTATATCAGGTGATCGACACATCGGAGAAATCTCAAAAGAAATGCATGAGAACTATCCTTTTTATGATATTACATCGAGTAGCCTTACTCATGGATGGAAGATCAGAAGAGAAGAACCTAATGCTCGCCGTATAGGAGATATCGTTTATGACATCAATTATGGAGTCATAGAAATCACAAAGGATAAGGATCTAACCATAAAGGCTCTCTTAAAGACTAAAGAACAGAAAGTACTTTCTTCCAGTATTTTGGATGGAAGGAATAATTAGTAAAGTAAGGACATAGATTAGGTTCCAAATCTTAAGTAATCAGCAATAGAACTGCATACAAATTTTTTTGTATCCAATGTAGAGAGATGCCTTCAGTCTTATGAGGTATAATTGGTGCTTATAGTAATCCTTATTATTAGAAATTCTATTTGGTAAATATTCAGTGTGATCCTAAACGCTGAAGATGTCTCCCATTAGTCGGAAGGAAAAAAGATCTTTAATTATCTCTAGTAGTCTATAGGAATAGATAGAGTATACTTGGAAAAATAATAATCAATGCCATAAAGATTACTTGGATTATGATAAATGGGATAATCCCTCTGTATAGTTGGGAAGTTGTGATCTCAGGAGGAGCCACTCCTTTTAAATAAAACAAAGAAAACCCAAATGGCGGGGTAAGAAATGATGTTTGCAAATTCATAGCTAGAAGAATACCCACCCATAGCATGTCTATATCGTAAGCATTAAATATCGGCGTGATTACTGGTACAAATATGAAAATGATCTCTATAAAGTCGATAAAGAAGCCGGCAATAAAAACTACGACCATTACTATAGCTAGAAACATATAAGGTGATAAATCCGCATTGTTTATAAGTTGGATTAGATAGTGGTCTCCACCTAGTGTCCGGAATACTAACGTAAAGGTAGTGGCTCCTAATAAAATCCAAAAAACCATAGCGGTAAGATTCATAGTCTGTCGCATGACGTCTTTTAAGACACCGAGGTTAAATGATTTTTGTAAGATAGTCAGTAGTGTAGCTCCCATTGCTCCCACTGCTGCAGCCTCAGTCGGAGAAGCTATTCCTGCAAAGATAGATCCGAGTACGGCTAGTATTAATAACATCGGAAGTATAAACGCACGGATCACTTTCCACATAAATCCATCTCCTTTTAAATTATCTATTTCTACCTGAGGCATAGAAGGAGCCCACTCAGGTTTTAAATGAGAAATGACTAAAACATAAACAATATATGCCACCACTAGAAGAAATCCTGGAAATAGTGCAGCCTGGAACATCATCCCGACGTCTACTCCGTTACCACCTCTAGAACTACTGCTAATTTGCTCTGCAAGTAAAATAAGGACTACGGACGGTGGTATTATCTGACCGAGTGTTCCCGAGGATGCAATGACACCTGTGGCCAGTTCCGGACGATAACCCCGTTTAAGCATAGTCGGTAAACTGATCAGTCCCATGGTCACGACGGTTGCTCCTACGATACCTGTAGAGGCGGCTAATAAAGCTCCTACGATGATAACTGATACCGCAAGACCTCCTTTAAATTTTCCAAATAGTATGGCCATAGTCTCTAGTAAGCTTGAGGCCAGACCTGACTTCTCTAACATGATTCCCATAAAAATAAATAGGGGAACAGCCATGAGCATAGAATTCTGGATCGTCCCCATAAACCGCGATGGTAACAAATAGAAATCTGCAAACCGGATCACATCTGGTCTGACATACATAATGATCAATGCAAATAATATAGATACTCCACCGAGAGTAAAGGCAACTGGATATCCTTTTAGAATAAGTATAAAAATCAAAACAAAAAGAAGTATCGCTAGCAATCCCATATTTTATGAGTTATGGGGATGACCAGAAAATATGGTGAAAATACTATTAAGAATTACAGCTACTGCTTGTATTAATAATAAGATAAAGCCTAAAAGGATAATAAGTTTTAATAAATAAACAGCTGCTAATCCTCCAGCCTGGGCAGAGCTTTCTCCGATTTTAAAAGAAGCATAAAAGTATTTATAACAAACATGAATCGAAATGATACACCACGGTAGTAGAAATAAAAAAGTTCCCAGTAAATCGATGATGGCTTTTTTACGTTTAGACCATTTAGAATAAAAAAGATCTACTCTGACGTGCTTTTCATTGGCGTAAGCATAACCTCCAGCGAGCATAAAGGTGATAGCAAAAAAGTAAGTCTCTAATTCTGTAATCCAAATAAATGATCTCGAAAACACGTACCTCATTATAACATCTAGCATGATCGTAATCACTAATAACGCCGTACTCCACGAAAAAAAATCGCCTAATGTTTTATTGATCAGCTGTAGGATATGAGAGACCTTTTGCATATCTCCTCAATATAGAAAAGCTTTTGCTATTTTTGAATATGCAAAAACGTCTAGCAGTTTTATTATGGATCGGAGTTTTGTACTTTTCCTCTTGTGATTTTGAAACACTTAAGGGAGAAAGTATCACTCCACCCGTAAAAAAAGTTAATAATATAAATACTCCTGTTCAGGCAAGTCCCGTAAATAAGGTCGAGAAGGGTAGGGATACCTGGCAAAGGCCGAGTGTGATTTTATCTAAATTAGGTAATGTTGAAGGCAAAAAAATTGCAGATATAGGAGCTGGTTTTGGATACTTTACCTTCTTACTTTCTGGTCGTAATGCAGAGGTCCTGGTCGTAGAGATCGATCAAGAAATGATAGACTTTATCAGCAGTGTCGTAGATGAGCAGAGCAATCCGATTTATAAGGAAAATATTTCCTATCGATTAGTAAAGCCAGATGATCCGATGCTTAATAAGGATGAGGTAGATCATGTAATGCTTGTAAATATGATGGGATATTTAGATGATAAATTATCCTATTTAAAGATTTTAAGAAAGGGCTTAAAGCCCAATGCCCAAATAAATATTGTAGACTTTAAAATGAAACGGCTTCCTCAAAACCTAGAAACACCTCGAGCTAATCGAGTGTATGCGGATATTACGGAGGAGCTATTATATGAGGCTGGTTATACTGATATCGTAGTCGACGATACTTCTCTAGAATATCAATATATTATCACCGCCAAGAGCCCTTTTTAAAAATCTCAAAAGATATTTAAAGTTGTAAAGTAAATTGATCAATGATCTCCATTACTTCCGATTCTAATACACTATCATTCTGATCCGCTGATGATTTCCAAGTATGTAGGTATCCTAGATATGTCATACCTAGATACTCTGCGGAGTTTCTAAAAGGGATATTAAAACCTTCTACGATTCCTGATTCTGATCCGACGCTGATGGCGGCTAGGTTTTTACCTTTTAACTTATAGCCGATATCTTTGCGATGATGTAGACAATCTGAGAGTCGATCAAAAAATGTTTTAGTAATACTGCTCATCGAGTACCAGTAGACAGGAGTGATAAAAATTAATGTATCATACTGATCTACGATTTGTTCCATGAGAGGAAGAAAATCATCATTGCTATTTTTAAATTCGTAATCAAAAGGTCCTATCTTTTTTGAAAGAAGATCGATGAGATCACATTTAATTTTAGTCCGTAGGTAGTTTACTACTAATGATGTATGACCATGAGATCGAGAGCTTCCTTTTATAATAACTGTTGCCATTATACTCCAAACTGAGTCAGATGATGATCTAGATGTTTAGAAAACATGATGTTCCACTGATCACTAGTTAATGGACCAAAAGAATGAGACGCTCTATTTTCAAAATGAGCTGGACCGAGACTTTGTGTCTTATCTAGATACTCAATAAGTTTCTTTTTTTCTGCATCGAAATCTCTACTATCTTTTATAATAAAGTCAGGAGCTGTCTTTCCATTTTTTGGATAAGGCTTAGGGCCGACCACAGCATTTTTTACAAATAGCTTAAGGAAAAATTTACCTATTGCTCCTGGTTTTTTGTATTGGTCTGTATAGGTCATATCGTATGCTACATTTAGATGAGCAAGCATCTGATCCACTGTCATTTTTCCCCATTGAGGAGCAGTTTGTGGAGTTAGGGATTCGATTCTATTGATGATGTCTTGTACGTCGGTGGCTTTAAAAATATTTTTCATAGTGGGTGTTATTTAATAATTGGTTTAATTATATAATGATATCAAATCTATTTTTTAGATCTTGTTTTAGTTGAGTAGGGCTGATGAAGTGGATCACTTTTAAACCTAGTTTATCTGCGGCTTCTATATTTCTGAGATTATCGTCTATAAATAAAGTTTCTTCCGTATTGATATTATACCTATCGAGTAGTAGATTATATATTGCCGGATCTGGCTTTTTTAAGTTTTCTGCTCCTGATACTATGATTCCTCTAAATATATTTAAGAAGTCATATTTGGACAAGGCGATGGGAAATAATTCTGCTGACCAGTTAGTCAGTGCGTATAATCTATGTTTTGACTGTCTTTCTAATTCTAATAAGATATCTACCGTTTTATATATCGGACCACTCAGCATTTCTGACCATCTATCATAATATGCTCTGATATGCTTTTCCCATTTTGGATGTTGAGCGACGAGTAGGGTGGTGGCTTCTTTTATAGATCTTCCACCATCTTGCTCTTCGTTCCAGGCGAGTGTACAGATGTTATTTACAAACCAGTCTACTTCTTCGTCGGTGTCGAATAGATCACGGTAAACGTACTTTGGGCTCCAGCCTATAAGTACTCCTCCTAGGTCAAAAACAATATTTTTTATCATACCGTATAAAAATAAAAAACCCTCTCCTAAATAAAAGGAAAGGGTCTAATATATTCAACACAGTATTTTATTTTTTGCTAATGCTTTTAATTCTAAAACAGTCCTGGCACTTAGCATTTTCATACTCAATATTATAATCTACTTCTATTCGTTTAAGAATGCTTGCGAGATCTTCTTGTAGATTGAGACTAATGGTATCTTCCTTTTTAGGTTTACATTTTCTCGATTTAGAAAATTTATCTTTTTCTGGATGGTGATCATTTAAAAAATCAAAAACATCTTTTAGAGTAAATTTAGAGAGCTTTACTTTAGGTTTAGCAGGTTCTTTTTTTATTAAGCTAGGTTTCTGGATTACTGTTTTGTTTTCTATTTCTTTAGTAATATTAGTGGAAACCACTTTTTTAGTATTTGTTTTTGGAGTTTTTGTTGCTACTGTATCTGCAGGTTGTAAAGAGGGAAGCGTACTTATATCAGAGAATTTAGTTCCTAAATATTGAACAGATTCTCCTCCTTTAAGCGTTACGGACATATGGATCTGCTTTTTATCGGATGCTCTTACACTTCCTTCGTGTACTTTGATTCCTTTACGATTTCCTGTGCCTGAAACGGTAAATACAGTTCCTAGGACTTGCGTAATAAAATCGTTAGTTTCTACGATAAAGGGTTTAGAGGGATTTTTTATTACTTCAAATTTTGCCTTTCCTTCTAAGGTTATTTTACGCTGATTTAAATCTGTAAAGTCCGGTGCGTATGTTATACTTGTTTT
Organism: uncultured Saprospiraceae bacterium; assembly: GCA_938015805.1. Taxonomy (GTDB): domain Bacteria; phylum Bacteroidota; class Bacteroidia; order Chitinophagales; family Saprospiraceae; genus JAHDHU01. The sequence continues at coordinate 11,965 of CALLXF010000098.1, forward strand.
AGGAAATAGCGTGACATTAGAGTTATCAGGAAGTACGACTGTCATTGTCCTATTTCCAGATTCTTTTAATATAAAAGGAGAGGATGTATTAAAAAGAAACTGAAAGCATAAAAGGAAAATTACGCTAGCTGCAGCAACATAATAGAATATCTTTCTTCTAGAAATCGATTTTTCAATTGGTTTATGAGGTTCCGATAATTTAGATAGAAAGATATTCCATTCTGCATCTGCGTCTACATCTATGTGTTTTTTTAGATGGTTAGATTCAAAATGAACGATAAGTAACTCTTGAAGGTACTTTCTGTTTTTTGGGGATGCCGATATCCACTGTTCTACCTGAAGATCTTCTTCTAGTGTAGTGGTCTTATCTAGATACTTTAATAATATGTTTTCTGATGGCATCATAGCGTATAACTGATATAAAAACGGGGACTAGTGACTAATACCACATTTTTTAGTCAAAAATATTTGGGTCTTTTTTGATTAATTCGCGTAAGCGAGAAATTGCCCTTCCTACATTATCTTCTACTGCTCTTTTGGAAATATTTAAATGGCTTGCGATTTCCTCGTATGTTAGCCCTTCGAATTTACTGAGTCTAAATATTTCACGATTTTTTGGTTTGAGTAATTCCATAGCTTTTATAATCTCAGTCCTAATAATATAGGGAGATAAAAAAGCATCATCTTGGTCCGGAAGGTTATTTATAATCTTAGCATCGTCATCGGAGACGATATTCATTTTTTGATATTTACGTATGTAATCGATCATTGTATTTTTTGCCGATCGATATAAGTAGTTTTTAAAAGATGAGGTGATTTCTAATGTATCCTTTTTGTCCCATAATTTCATAAATGTAATCTGGACTACTTCTTTACTATTTTCTAGGTTACTGAGGTACTGATTAATAAAATTTACAAGCGGGCCATAGTACTTTTTGTAAAGTGCTTCAAATTCCTTAGAGGAATCAATTTTTATCGGTTTGTTTTTACGGTTATCAGACACTCTCTTGCTCCTTTGCAATGCGATACAAAGATATTAATATTAAACAACTGCTGCGGAAATAGATTTAGTACCCAATAAAATTTCTGAAGCAAAAAAAAGGGTAATTTGTTTGTACAAATTACCCTTATAAAATTTATTTGATGTTTTATATTACATCATCCCTGGCATTCCGCCTCCACCGTGCATGTGTCCTCCACCTGCTCCAGCTTCTTCTGGAATATCATTAATTACACATTCTGTAGTCAGTACCATACTTGCAATAGAACCAGCATTTTGAATTGCTACTCTAGTTACTTTAGTTGGGTCGATAACTCCAGCTTTTTTAAGGTCTTGGTATTTATCGATTCTAGCATTGTAACCTTCTGATCCTTTTGAGTTAAGTACATTTTGTAATACTACAGATCCGTCTACTCCTGCATTATCTGCGATAGTACGTATCGGAGCTTCTAGAGCTTTACTTACGATTTTAATACCCATGTTCTGGTCTTCGTTATCGCCTTCTAATTTTTTTAAGCCTTTAATAGCTCTTACTAGGGCAACACCTCCACCTGCTACGATACCTTCTTCGATAGCCGCTCTCGTTGCATGTAATGCGTCATCTACTCTATCTTTCTTTTCTTTCATTTCGACTTCAGTCGCTGCTCCTACGTATAGTACTGCGACACCTCCAGATAGTTTAGCGAGTCTTTCTTGTAATTTTTCTTTATCGTAATCAGAAGTTGTCGTCTCGATTTGAGATTTAATCTGGTTTATACGACTGTTTATTCCTCTCTGAGAACCTGCACCGTTTACAACAGTGGTATTATCTTTATCTACTACGATTTTCTCGCAAGTACCAAGGTGATCCATCTCTACTTTTTCTAGAGTATATCCCTGCTCTTCTGAGATTACGGTACCTCCCGTAAGGATAGCGATATCTTCTAACATTGCTTTTCTTCTATCTCCAAACCCAGGAGCTTTTACAGCTACTACTTTTAATCCGCCTCTAAGTCTATTAACCACTAGTAGACCTAATGCCTGAGAATCTACATCCTCTGCGATCATTAAAAGAGGTCTACCTGCCTGTGATGCTTTTTCTAAGATCGGAACGATGTCCTGAACATTAGAGATTTTTTTATCATGGATTAGGATCAATGGATTTTCATACTCTGCAACCATTTTCTTAGAATCGGTAATAAAGTAAGGAGATAAATACCCTCGATCAAATTGCATTCCTAGTACTTCCTCAACAGTAGTATCTGTTCCTTTTGCTTCTTCTACTGTTATGACTCCGTCTTTAGAAACTCTTTCCATTGCATTTGCAATTAGAGAACCTATCTCGTCATCATTGTTTGCAGATATAGCGGCTACTTGTTGGATTTTTTTGAAATCAGAACCTATAGATTCGCTTTGTTTTTTTAGTGCAGCAACCACTACTTCTACAGCTGCATCGATTCCTCTTTTTAGATCCATAGGATTTGCTCCAGCGGCTACATATTTCATACCGGCGGTGACCATAGCTTGTGCCAGAACGGTAGCAGTAGTAGTTCCATCACCCGCTTGGTCAGCTGTTTTAGAGGCTACTTCTTTTGCCATTTGAGCTCCCATGTTTTCTACAGGATCTTCTAATTCTATTTCCTTTGCAACAGAGACACCATCTTTAGTAATAGATGGAGCACCGAATGCTTTTTGGATTATTACGTTACGACCTTTTGGTCCTAGAGTTACTTTTACGGCGTCCGCAAGTGCATCAATACCCGCTTTGAGTTTTGCTCTTGCATCCGAATCGAAGCTAATATTTTTAGCCATTGTTATTCAGTTTTTTATTGTTAAATAAAATTTATGATTTAAAGAATTACGAGGATATCGTCCTCTCTCATGATCAAATAATCCTCACCTTTCCAGTTGAGTTCCTGACCTGAATATTTTCCATAAAGTACTTTGTTACCTACTTTTACAGACATTTTGATTCCGTCCTTTCCTGGACCTACTGCTACGATTTTACCCATTTGCGGTTTTTCTTTTGCCGTCTCAGGGATGATAATTCCTCCAGAGGTCTTTTTATCTGCTGGAGCTGGTTTTACGACCACTCTATCATTAATTGGTTTCATATTGAAAAACTTTGATTTATCATTTAATGAAAAAAATAATTACAACTTACAAGCATCATATTTTGTACCAATGCAGGTTAGACTGCCAATTATGCATAAATAGTAAGGAAGTAATGAGTTATAGGTAATTATGGCTCTAGTAATGTAGGAGCTATTGACAAAATGGCAATTACTTTAAAAAATTACTATCTCATCATATAAAATCAATACGAATTTTTTACAGCGTATTACACCACTATGATAATGTAATTCTAAGAATTACAAACGCACTGAGCTATACTATATAAACGGAGAATATAAATGTGGACTGTGGAGCCTTTTATTCTGATAGAAGACCTGATCCTCCACCCATATTTACGATAATCGCAGTGATTATACATAGAATAAAAAGAACAATAGCTAAAACCCAAGTGATTTTCTCGATAAAATCAGTAGATCTAGCAGCTCCAAACATCTGGTTAGCTCCTTGACCTCCGAATGTAGAATCTACACCACCACCTTTAGGATTTTGGATTAAGATTACAAATGTTAATAAAACACAGTTTACTGCAATTAATAGGGTCAGAAGATTTACCATAAGGCTTTATTTCTTTTTTAATTTTTCAATTTTCGCTGCAAAGAAACTACTTTTTTGAGGATTTAACAAACCTAGACGCTTGTATACTTTTATTGCCTTTTTATAATGACCTTGCTTAACCAGTAATTTTGCTAGCGATTCCGTGGCTATTTCGTCTTTTTTTACGATGCTAGCAGAGATTTGCTTTTTTAGTGATCTCTCTTGAGGAGATGTTTTTTTTGTTGTTTTCTGCTTTTTAGTCTTTTTCTCTGCCTTTCCTGATTTTTGCTCTAACCAAGCTGAGAAATTTAATTTTGCTTCTTTTGTATTTTTAGTTCCTCCTTTTTTCTGCTTATCTACACTTTTTACTGTTGTGGTTTTAGCCACTTTAATCTTCTTATCTGCTCTACTAGGAGTTGATTTAGTGGATGCAGCTTTGCTTTTAGTGTTTACTTTTTTTGCTTTAGATGGAGGTAGTGTTTTTTTAGTAACCTTCTTAACAGTTTTTTTCGTTATTGAAGGTCTTTGGTTTGTAGCAGAATTAGTTTTTGAAATATTGGACTTAGCTTTTGTTGAACTTATTTTTTTCGTGGTTGTTTTACCAGCCTTAGCTTTTGAGGCAAGTTTTCCTTTTGTTTTCGTTGATGTTGTGTTATTGGTTTTCGTTGAACTGGTTTTTACGGATCTCTTAGGCTTATTAATTTGTTGAGAAGAAGATGGTTTATTTACAGAAGCTGTTTTAGTAGTTTGACGAGTTGTCGTCTTTTTTGCTGCTGGTGTTTTTGTGGCAGTAGCTTTTTTACTTACGGCTTTTTTTACAGACGCTCTTTTTTTAGGCAGCGTATTGCTACTACTGGCCTTTTTTATATTTGTTCCTCTTTTACTGGCTGTTTTAGTAATAGGAGACTTTTTTATTGGGGGTTTTATTTCTGTAGTCTTACGCCTTGTTTTTGCCAAGGTTTTGTTTGATGTTTTATTTGTTGATCCCTTTGGTCTTCCTACGCCTCTTTTAGGAGTAGCAGTCACAGTATTCTTTTCTTGGTCGTCTGATCGAGTTGATGATTTTCTCTGTTGTAGAGTAGAACTGCTTCCTGTAGTTTCTAAAGATTTGGACGCGGTTTTTTTATTTTTTGAGCCCTTAGGTCGTCCTACTTTTCTCTTTGTTCCTGCATTTGATAGGGTTGCTTTTTTTGATTCCGTATTTACAGTTTTGCTTGAGACTCTTGACTTAGAGACAGCAGGTTTGGTCGTTTTTCTTGTTGATGCTTTTTTATTTTTTGATTCTATTGCATTAGTCTTTGTTTTAGAACTTGTCGCAGTAGCACTTTTAGCAGGTGTTTTGGTTTTGGCTTTTGATTTAGCTGTAGTTTTTTTAGATGTGGTAGTAGATGTCTTACGTACGATAGGGATTAAGAATTTTGCTTCTTGTTTACTAGTAGCTTTATGAGGAATCGACTCTATACCTAAATGCAAATTACTTGCAGAAGAGACAGCTTCTAACAGATGACTTTTTTCCTGAGTTCTCCGAGCTAGTAGGCTTTTTAACTGATGATTATATGGATATAAATTTATCAGTCGCTTGATGTCGGCCGTAGAAACTTGTTGCAGTTTTTTTGGTTGATCTAGTAGATCTAATAATCTTATTAATTCCATGAGAGCTAAAATAAATAATTACCAGTTAGTAAAAGCCTTATTAAATACATCTTCTGTCAGCTGCCTAAAAATAGTAGTGATCAATTCATCTTGAAGACTTTGTAAATCTTGTGAACTATCAAAGTCTTGGAAGAATGAAAAATTTTGAGTCCAGTTTTCATCTTCGTTATTTACATTTTCATAGTCGACTTTTACTTTTATTTCTAGTCGATTTAGGGCTGTTGTATTTCCTTCAGTCGGAGCTACAGAATTTACTCTATAATTACTGACACTTCCAGAGAATATTATATCTGGATCTACTTCTCGATATTGTAATCTAGATTCGTTACGTACTTTTTCTCTGAGACTCTCTGCAAAGATCTGATTTATATCAGCAGGAGCATTTAGAGCACTTATCGTAAAATCATCTACATAAAAAGTATTTACATCACTAGGAATGGAGATTCCTTTTAGGCTGTAACATGAAGAAAATGTAATCAACACTAAAAGAATTGCCCAGTATCGAATTTCGTAAAATATCTTATTCTTCAATCTGATAGTCTTTTATTTTTCTATATAATGTACGTTCTGATATTCCGAGTTCTTCTGCTGCATCTTTTCTTTTACCTCTATATTTTTTCAATGCTTTTTTTATATACTCTTTTTCCATGTCTTCGAGAGAGAGACTTTCTACAACTTCCTCTGCACTATGGAAATTTTGCGACTCTTCGTTTCCACGTAAAATAATCGGCTTTTCTGAGTGATCGGGAAGAAAATCATGTTGAAATGTTTTCTCTTGATCTTCCATTCCATTTCCTCTAACAAACGAATTAGGAACGGAGGTTATTTTTTTCATTTTACCAATATCTGGAACATTTAGATCATTAGAGTTTATCAGTTCGTATACCAGAGACTTTACATCGTTTAAGTCATTTTTCATTTCAAATAAAAACTTATACAATATTTCTCGTTCTTCAAATGATGTACCTGATGAACTCGCATCAGATCTCATCGGTAAGTTAGTACTAAAAATATCAGGAACAATATCCATGAGATTTGATAAGGAGATCTCTTTTTCTTCGGAGAGTACAGAGAGTTGTTCTACTACATTACGTAATTGTCTAACATTACCAGGCCAAGTATATTTTTCAAAAGCGGCTCTTGCATCTGTTTCTAGTTTTATAGGACTAGTCCGATATTTTTCTGCAAAATCTACAGCAAATTTTCGCATAAGCATATAAATATCCTCTCTACGCTCTTTTAAAGAAGGTACTTTTATAGGCACTGTGTTTAGCCTGTAATATAAGTCCTCTCTAAATTTTCCTTGGGCAATTTTTTCTTTAAGATCCACATTTGTAGCAGCGATAATTCTTACATCAGTTTTTATCACTTTAGAAGAACCTACTTTTATAAAATCTCCAGATTCTAATATTCTAAGTAAATATGCTTGCGTATCGAGGGGCATTTCTCCGATCTCATCAAGAAAGATAGTTCCTCCATTTACGGTCTCAAAATATCCTTTACGATCACTAGAAGCACCTGTAAAAGCTCCTTTTTCATGACCAAACAATTCCGAATTGATAGTTCCTTTAGGAATAGCTCCTGTATTTATGGCTATAAACTTATTATGCTTCCTAGGGCTGAGATCGTGGATGATTCGTGAAAAAACTTCTTTACCCACACCACTTTCTCCTTGTATTAGGACTGAAAGTTCTGTAGAGGAAACACGCTGAGCAGTACTGAGTGCTCGATCTAGTAGGGGAGATGACCCTATGATCCCAAACCGTTGCTTTATGCCTTGAAGTGTAGCTGCCATATATTTTAAACTTAGTGGTGTTGTTTAATAGTAAATCTAAACGGCCACTCCTCTGAGAGTTGCTCTAGTAGCGTCTGTCACTTTAACATCTAAATAATCACCAGGTTTTACCCCAGCTACTTTTGGGAAAATGATGACTTTGTTTTGACTATTTCTTCCTTTAAATTCCTCCGCGGATCTTTTGGAGTCGCCTTCTACTAACACCTCAAAAGTTTGTCCTACGTCCTTTAGATTATGTTCAAGGGAGAGATTCATCTGAAGTTCTACGATTTCTGCAAGTCTTCTCTTTTTAATATCTAGAGGAATGTCATCCTCATATTTTTTTGCTGCTAGCGTCCCAGGTCTCTCTGAGTAGAAAAACATAAATGACATCGTATATTTTGCATAGGAAATCAGACTTAATGATTCATTATGTTCGTCTTCCGTCTCCGTGCAGAATCCGCTAATAAAATCGCTAGAGATAGCACAGTCAGGGATGATTTCATAGATGCGATCGATCTTTTGTAGATACCATTCACGATCATAAGTACGGTTCATTAGTTTAAGGACACGACTGTTACCTGATTGTGCAGGTAAGTGGATATAGTTACATATATTTTTATAATCTTTAATTTTGTACAGCACATCATCTGTGATATCCTTAGGATGAGAGGTAGAAAATCTCACCCTTAAATCTGGATGTACTAAGGCTACCATTTCTAAAAGATCAGCAAAAGATACGATCTCTTTAGTTTCAGGATTTTCCCATTTAAATGAATCTACATTTTGTCCGAGTAAGGTAACTTCTTTATATCCTTTCTGGAACAGGTCAGTGGCTTCCGATACTATCGTAAATGGATCTCTACTTCTCTCTCTTCCTCTGGTAAATGGAACTACACAAAACGAGCACATATTATCACATCCTCTCATGATAGAGATAAATGCTGATATGCCATTACTTTGCAATCTCAGTGGTGCTATATCCGCATAGGTTTCTTCTCTAGAGAGTAGGACATTTATACTTCTGTTCCCTTCGTCTGCGGAGGAGATTAGATTAGGTAAGTCTCTGTAAGCGTCAGGACCGACTACGATATCTACTAGCTTTTCTTCTTCTAAAAATTTAGCTTTTAATCGTTCTGCCATACAACCGAGGACACCTATGATGGTGGATGGTTTACTTCTTTTTACTTTATTAAACTCTGTGAGTCGACGTCGTACTGTATCTTCTGCTTTTTCTCGTATAGAACAAGTATTGATTAAAATAAGATCAGACTCTTCCATATTTCTAGTGGAGGAGTAACCGGCTTTCGCCAATATGGAAGCTACGATCTCAGAATCACTAAAATTCATCTGACAGCCATAACTTTCTATGTAGAATGACTTCTTATTAGTCGAAGGATTATCATCTAACATTAGGGCTGTGCCTTGTTTAGACTCATCCATTTCTTTACTATGTCCCGGAATAGTAGGGTTATTATCGTACATCAGATCACCTCATTTTAGCCTACAAAGATAGTTTAAAATGTGTTTAAAAATGACATAATGTCAGTCTAATAACCGATATTTTTAAATTTTGATAAATGACTTCACCTCTTTTTTCTGATCATTATCTATTTCTATATAATATACTCCCGAAGATAAATGAGCGATATCTAAACTAGTAAAGGATAAATTAGATTTACTGATTAGCACATTTTGTTGATTTCCTAGTACATCGGTTATGGTAACTCTTGATTCCGCATCTATATTTAGGAATAAGGTTTCGTTTGCGGGATTAGGAAATAGTTTTACACCTTCTTTACGATCATCCCTGCTTACACTAACGATATCAGAATAGGAATAATTACCATCATAATCGATTTGTTTTATTCTGTAAAAAGTAGTGGTTGTATTAAACTGATCATCTTCAAAAGAGTAAGATTGTTTAACGCTGGAATTGATCGATCCATGGACTCTTCCAATTTGGTCAAAATCAACAGCGTTGTAGGATTTCTCGATAATGAAGTATTCATTATTTATTTCATTACTGGTAGACCACTGGATTAGATTAAATCGAGCTTCGTCAGACACGCTTACAGTATTCCATGTTACTGGAACAGCTGCAGCAGGCTCATATAAATAATCTAAACATTCTACATCTAAAGAAGCAATATCATTACAGCAAGAGGGGTTCATATTTGCAGTTCCGTTAGAAGCAAGAATATGACCAAATCCTAAGGAATGTGTCATTTCATGGGTCAGCATAATTTTAAAATCATTTAGAGATAAACATTCTGCACCTTGGTTTACTACTATATATCCATTAGATGCTCTTAACCAGTCACCACCATCGTGATTATCTGAGAAACCTCCTCCACATCCAGCAAATAATCCACCGATGGCAAGCGTACCACTGCATCCTGACATTGCGGATATTTCATCACATGGATCGTTAAAAACTACAAGGAAATTATCACCACCATTTAGACCATTGCAATAAGAAGAGAAATTTGAAGAACTGGCTACTCCCGCGGCCCCTCCAAATGCATCGGTACAAGTTGGAGTAAAATTACTTGACACTATTCCTTCATCTGTTAAATTGATTCCTTCGTATTCAAAATCCATATCAGAAAGTGCATCACTAACTTCATTATCAGAATCCGTGTATTGCTGCTCTACATCTATATGTACCTCTACTTCATCATCAGGAAATGCTTGCCATCGTACTCCGTCGTAAGTTACTCCGCATCCACTAGCTCCATCAAATAGAAATACACACTCACTAGGAGGAGCTTTTAATTGAGGATGGAATTCTTCCAGAGCAATATCAGATTTCAGTTTGTTATCATTCCAGCTAAACTGATAATTACTAGATACGTAAGATTGCATGTAAGATTCTAGCTGAGTGGCTTCCATAACAAACTGTGGCTCATCATCACCCCATTTACAAACATCCATTGCATCCATAGTGGGTACATAAAATGTGCCTCCAGCTTTAGATCTTTGTTCATATACATACATTCCCATAGTCATCGGTTGCCATTGGAGCGTATTATCATTATAGTTTAAAAACAACATGTACGTTTTTCCTAATTCTAGTTGTATATCTCCGAGCACCTTATGGATTAGGTTAGTTGATTTTGAGCTCATGGCACTGAGATATAAAGATTCTCCAGGTTTGAGGATGTTTTTAAACCCTTTTTGAACTTCTAATGACCAACTGTAATTAATCATTTCATCACTCTCATAAAAGTGATCTTTGGTAACGGTGGCTATTACGATTTCTGTGCTTTCCTCTGTAAGATGGCCTAAATCATCAAAAGGAATTATAATAGTAGCATTAGCGGTAAACGAAAATAATGTACACAGTAGTGCACACCACAAAGCGGAAGACTTTATCATTATACTGGTATTTAAGTAAGTATTATAAAAAGTTGTAATACTTAATACAATCCAAAAACCGTACTAAATACTTCAATTGTTCTAAAAATGTTCAATAATCATGGGATGACTATGTTCTCTAAACTGTCCTAAGTTATAAAGAAATACAATAATAACTAATCTGGAATTTACTTTTTTAAGGGTTTACACCGAAAGTTTTTGATTACTCGGTTAAGTTTTACTAGTCAAATAAAATTTTCTCGGATTTCTTTTTAGGCTCGCTTTACGCGAATAGAAATTATCGTTCAGAAAATAGAAAGTAATAAAAGTTGGTCCTTGAAAAATAGGAGACAGCTAACTGTAAAGCCTTAATAATCCGCAGAACAGAATCTGAAGATCGTAGTCTAAAAGTCTTAGCTTCTAAAGTCTAAATATCTCTTATGTAAATATCTAAAAGTTTAAAATTCTATAATTTTTTAATAACTATTGCAGAAGCACCTCCACCACCATTACATAACGTGGCACATCCTATGTTTCCATTTTTGTTTTGCAGCGTATGGACTAATGTGGTAACGATTCTAGCACCAGAAGCCCCTAAAGGGTGACCTAGAGCTACTGCTCCTCCGTTTACATTTACCTTATCTTCAGAGATATTTAGTTCTTTATTAAAAGCAAGAGTAACTACAGAAAATGCCTCATTTACTTCAAAATAGTCTACATCTGATAATTCTAAATTTCCTCTTTTGAGAGCTAAGGGAGCTGCTTTAGTCGGAGCGGTAGTAAACCATTCTGGTTCGTGAGCAGCATCTGCAAAAGAAACAACCTCTGCTATTGGCTTTAAGCCGTATTTATTAACTGCTTCTTCGCTAGCCAGAATTAGGGCCGCAGCCCCATCGTTAATCGTAGAAGCATTTGCTGCCGTTACTGTACCTTCTTTTGTAAATGCCGCTCGGAGGTTAGGGATTTTTTCAAATTTGACCTTGGTGTATTCCTCGTCCTTAGTAACCATTATAGGATCTCCTTTTCTTTGCGGTACGGCTACTGGGATTATTTCATTGGCGAAAGCCCCACTATCTGTTGCTTCTGCAGCACGATTGTAAGATTGTATGGCGTAACGATCTTGATCTTCGCGAGAAATATTAAATTTTTCTGCAGTCTTATCAGCACAGACACCCATCGGCATTTGACCATAAGCATCTCTAAGACCATCTTTTTCTAAACCATCTACTAATTCTCCGCCTCCATACTTATGTCCCCATCTAGCTTTAGGCATGTAATAAGGGATATTACTCATACTTTCCATTCCCCCTGTAACTACTATATCGGCATGACCTAGCATTATAGCCTGTGCTCCAAACATAACTGTCTTCATTCCACTAGAACATACTTTGTTGATGGTAGTACATGGAACATTATTAGGAATTCCAGCAGCTAAAGCAGCTTGTCTTGCCGGAGCTTGACCTAAGTTTGCCTGACATACATTTCCAAAAAACACCTCGTCTACCTGCTCTGCCTTTACTCCTGATTTTTCTAATGCTCCTTCTATGGCAGTTTTACCTAATTGTACAGCGGTCAAAGAAGACAATCTTCCACCAAAACTACCCATCGGGGTTCTCACAGCTGAAACGATATATACTTTTTGCATGATTTTTGATTTTAACAACAAATGTATTTAATATTTAGATCATTATGTATTTGATACATGTAGCTTATTTTAGGCATTAAGACTTATTTAAGAAACCCTTTCCGATATTTACACGTCCTTATTACGGCACCTTTATTTTAGATCATTTTAATTTACGCTATGAGATATCTCCTGTTATTACTTTTTTCCCTTATCAGTCTTACATCACAAAGTCAGTCGCTAGATGAAGAGATTGGATTTATTTACACTAAAGCTAAATATCTGATCGAGACAAATCGTACTGAAGATGCGGTAAAAGAACTAAATAAGATTATAAAAAAAGATGCATTTTATGAAGACGCTTTGCTACTAAGAGCAGAGGCTAAATACCAATTAGGAGCCTATGCTGGTGTAAAAAAAGATCTGATACAGTTTATAGATAAAAACGGGATTACAGCTCGGGTAGCTAGATTATATGGATTGACGGATTTTCAAGGTGGTAACCCTGATGCCGCACTAAATAGTCTGACGCTAGCCCTAAATTCGATCAAAGAAGATAAAAAGTTATATGAAGTAAGAGCTCAGATTTTTGAGTCTGATAATCAGTTGTTAAAAGCATGTGAGGATTTTAAAGCTGCTGCTAAACTTGGGTCTAATATCGGAATGCGTAAAGCAAAGTCGTTATGTGGAGAGGATGTCGCTGAGGATAAAAAGGAAAAGAAAAAAACAACAAAAAAGGAAAATAATAATAGCAACCAAGATGAAAAATCCAAAGTCGTCGTAAAGGATAGAAATCTAGAATCATCAAAGGTAGAAGTTTCGGAAATAAAAGAGGAGAAGGAAGGAACAGAAGAGAAGGAAGTAGATCGTGGTGAGGAAGAGGAAAATGATACAAAAGAAGAAGATGATAATGCAGATGATGAAGAAATGGAGGAGGAAGTGGACGAAGACGAAGACATAAATGCTGTTAACGAGATCGTGGTGGATGAAGACTTGACTTTAGTTATCAGTGGTGATGGCCTAGGAAGTCGAGAAATAGTAGATAAGCCTAATATTTTAATCCTATCAGATGATACAGGGGACGTAGCTATAAATATCTGTGTATCAAGAGCCGGTAGAGTCACTGCCGCGGAATTTGATAATCTTAACTCCACAATAAAAAAGCAAAGTCTCGTTTCTCTTGCCTTAAGGAAGTCTAAGGACTTTTGGTTTGAGAAAAATGGGTCAAAAGAGCAGTGTGGAACTATAATCTTTAAAATTAAAGGAATATAATCCAACATATTTATACTCTGACTTTTATGTTATAAGTTAACGCTGTACTTTTATTAATCATGTATACTGTTATACAAATCAGGTGTTTACATAATAGATAGGTTACTTTGGAGCGTTTATTGCGTCCAATTCCTAAATGCAGACTAAGTCGAGACTTCTTATGATATCAAAATTTTTATTACCCGTTTTTTGTAGCTTTTTTATAACGCTTACGTGTTTTGCAAATCAGACTATCGATGGCGAACCACAACTCTCCAAAGATCCAGCTTTTGATAACCTAATAGGTTATGAATATAACTTGTGGGGTGTAAAAGCAGAGAACAGGGTAGGTTCTTCAGAATACGAATACACAGGTAGATTGTTCTTAGATAAACGTCAAGATTATAAGGCAACTCATGATGAAGATGAGCACTTTTTTTTCTTCAAAAAGAAATTTGCCAATGAGGAGGTTTTTAAAATCCCTGGATCTAGTAAGTCTACAAAATTTATCAGCAAAGGAAAGATTGATAAATATTATGTCGCCTTAAAATTTGGTCCTCAGTGGAAGCATCATCAGCTCAGAGATATTTTAAAAAATATTGATCAGAATGTAGGAGCAGATGTAGGATGTAAGGACTGTAATTACAAAAAAAATTATTACGATTTAGAAACAGACTGGTCCCTTACGGTATACTATCGTATCAAACCAATTTTTAAAGAGACAGAATCCTCAGACAGTCAGATGGCAAAAACACTCCTTCTCGCATTATCAGAAAAAGAAGGTTTTAGTGATGTAGCCGTAGTGGAACAAAAGACCAAAATAGGACCACCAAAAAAAATCGATACAAAATTAAAAGAGGAGAAGAAGGTTATTTCTATGGCTGAACTTCCAGTTAATTATGTCGAGGAAAAACCGGAGATTATCTTTAAACCCATTCCTGAGATTATCGAACAAAACCTAAATAGTTATCATGTACTTTTTAGAGTATTAAATGATCCTCATCAGACCTTTGATGATCTGACCCATCTAGGGCCATTATATAAAGAAACTTTTGATGATAAAGGTAGTACTCGTTATCTAATCGGTAATAGTACTTCTCTAGAAGAAGCTAAGGCTCTAGAGCAAAAAGTAAAAGCGGCAGGCTATAATTCTACTATTCTAGCAGCCTATAAAAATGGTCAACTAAAAGATTACATAGATAGCGACATCGCAACTACTAAGTATCCTGAAAAAACCTATACAAATACTTATGCCCGACAGCAAGAGTCCACAATTAATACTGATAACTCGGAGGGCTATGGAAGATCTATACAGTTTACAGCTATAGGCAACGGGAGTAAATCTTTTAGCCAGCTAGCCCATCTAGGTAAGGTCTATGCAGAAAAAGTAGAGGGTAAAAAATTGTATCGATATAAGCTTAAGGTTCATAATAATCTAAATGAAAGTGCAGTCGTAGATGAGGTTAAAGGATTAGGATTTACGGGGGCATTTATAGTCAAATAATTAATCTAAATTTTTATTGGAATCCTGCTTTAAACACTATGATTAATATTAATTATTACGAAGGCACATAGGTAAGAACCATAAAAAACTCCTTAGAAAATAAGAACTATTTATTACACCAGATTTAATTATTGCCTTAAAAGACTTTTTACGTGTTAATAGTTCTAAAACCTTAAGTCTTCAATATGAACTTCAGGATGTTTACTAGCATCGAATGTAAATGTGCCGGAATCATACTTTTTATCAAATTCTATATTGTTAACCTTCATAGTAAATCTCGATCCATCTTTTGCAAAAACTTTTACTCGTTTGAGCTGTAGCGAATTAGCATAAATGGTCATTCGCATTTTAAAATATTCAGAGTCTTTATCAATGGGGGTAAACTCTATTTGTTTTACCGATTTACCATTTTCTTTTTGCTCGTTCATCAACGCATATTCGTATTCACCTGATTCGTAAATTTTCATAATATCTCGGGGAGACATTAGTTCGCCGGATTCATCTCCATCGTAGTCAGAGATTTGTACTTCTTTATTTTCTTTTAAGTGTATCCATACTGATGAACCATCGCAATATATAGATTGCTGATCTAGGTTTATTTGATATTTTTCTCCACTTTGTATGATCGAACCGTTTTGCTTTTCCTCTGCTTGTTCAGGAATCTCTATGATCAGTTGGAAGTCAATAGAAGTAGACTGATGATTATCAAAATCAGACTTCATCTGATCTAGTATTTTTTTAGCTGCAGGATCACTTTGGGTAAAAGCCGAAAAGCTGATTGCTACAAGGGCTAGAAGAAAGATCATCTTTTTCATACACGATTATTATGTTGATTACTAGTATAACTTTGGCTTAAAGCCAATGGTTTATAAAAAGCGATAAAAATAGGGAAGAGGTGGTTAATATAAAGTTAATATGATAATAATAAAATGTATCTCCGATATCGGTAAGTAGATATTAGAATATTCCACGATTATAATAAAAGGAATAGAAAAAAGGGGAGCGTAAAAAAAAGTAGGAGCTGCAAACGGTAATATGCAACTCCTACGGATCTCACGGGTAAAATTCTTGTAGATCTAGTTATTCTTTAAATTTTCGTAGAAATTATCGAACTCCATCTCACTCATAAAGAGTACATCTCTAGGCTTGCTACCGTTTGCTCCGCCTACGATACCCAGTGCTTCTAACTGGTCCATGATACGACCGGCTCTGTTATAACCGAGTGATAATCTTCTTTGTATATTGGATGTTGATCCTGATTGTGAAGATACGACTAGTCTAGCTGCAGCCTCAAACATAGGATCCAGATCTGATAACTTCATATCACCAGCAACAGAGATATCATCGTCTGTTTTATATTCCGGTAAGTAAAATGGTTCTGGAAAACCTTGTTGATCTCCTATACCATTAATCACTTCCTCTACTTCAGGGGTGTCCACAAAAGCACATTGTAGTCTTATATTATCACTTCCCATAGCTAATATCATATCTCCTCGACCGATAAGCTGATCTGCTCCACCAGAATCTAGAATCGTCCTAGAATCTATTTTAGAGGTTACTTTAAAGGCTAATCTCGCTGGGAAGTTTGCTTTTATGATACCCGTTATGATATTTACAGATGGTCTCTGAGTAGCAATGATTAAGTGGATTCCTACGGCTCTTGCTAACTGTGCGATACGAGCGATAGGCATTTCTATTTCCTTACCTGCAGTCATGATTAGATCTGCAAATTCGTCTATAACGAGTACAATATATGGTAAGAATTTATGCCCATTGTTAGGATTTAACTTACGGTCCGTAAACTTCTTATTGTATTCTTTTATGTTTCTGGCTTTCGCCAATTTTAATAAATCATATCTAGAATCCATTTCTATACACATAGAATTTAGAGTATAGACCACCTTACTGGTTTCTGTTAGAATCGGTTCTTCCTCATTAGGTAAAAAGGCGAGGAAGTGATTTTGTAAATTAGAATAAGGGAATAGCTCCACTTTTTTAGGATCTACTAATACTAGTTTTACCTGTGATGGGTGCTTTTTATAAAGCAGTGACATCAGTATCGTATTTATACCTACAGATTTACCTTGACCTGTTGCTCCTGCTATTAAGAGGTGAGGCATTTTTGCAAGATCCGCAACAAAAACTTCGTTAGATATGGTTTTTCCTAAAGCGATAGGTAAATCCATTTTTGCATTTTGGAATTTATCTGATGCTAGCACTTCCTTAAGACTAACCATCTGAGGGTTTTTATTAGGAACCTCTATACCGATTGTACCTTTTCCTGGTATCGGTGCGATTATACGGATTCCTAATGCTGCTAAACTCAGAGCGATATCATCTTCTAAAGTTCTGATCTTACTGATCTTAACTCCCGGAGCTGGGACGATCTCATATAAAGTAACGGTAGGTCCTATGGTCGCTCGTATTTTAGTAATTTCTATTTTGTAATCAAGAAGGGTATTAACGATTTGTTCCTTATTGTTTTCTAGTTCGGCTCTATCGATTTGTACATTACTATCACTGTAATCAACTAGAATATCTAGCTTAGGGTGGACGTACTTAGATAAGTCTAGTGTAGGATCATAAGGCTCAGAGTGATCTTTGTTTTCTTCCTGTATAGGCAGCACTGGTTTTGTGCTGCTGTTCTGAGGATTATCACTAGGAGGAGTTACTACGGCTGTAAATCCACCTGCTCCGTTATCAGAGAAAGCGATACCATTATCTTCACTTATTTCAAGTTCTCCAGGTCTGATCGGTTCTTTAGATTTACGTTTAGGGCGATTTGTTTCAGGTAGATCAAAATCTATTGCATGATCTCCTGAAACCAAATCTTCGGTTTTTGGAACGGCACCCTCATTAACAACTTCCTTCTTTTTTAAGGAAGTATATTCTTTTCCGCTAGCGGATTTTTTCTTTGGTTTTACTGGTGTTTCTAGATCAAACTCATCCTCTGCTAGACTACCAAATAAACTCGTAAACTGTGGCAATTGAAATTTTACGTTTCCTAGGTTAGTCCCTAAATTAGAAGCCATTTGTAAACGGTCAAAATTAGGGTTAAAGTACCAAACAGAAATAGAGATCAATATAAAGACAAGCAGTAGCAGTAAACCTATGTTACCTATAAAAGTACTTAACCACATATAAGTGCTTTGCCCAAAAGCTCCACCCCATGTAAAGTCGCTACTTTTAAAAAGGAATTCTAAGGCCAACGATAAAAATGCCATTCCTAAAATAGAATACTTACTTACTCTTAAGAACCCAGATAAGGATCTTTTCTGTAATAAATCTATACCGAGTTTAGATAGAAGGAAGATGATAACCATTGACGGAAGTCCAAAACCCCAATAAAAAAACATGTTAGAGACGATAGCTCCTAAGCGACCTAGCCAGTTAGATACACTCAGATTGCTCTCAAAAAGCATATTCCAACTGTATCGCAATACTTTGTCTTGATCTATTTTCCAAGTATACAAATAAGATATAAATGCTATCGTTAAATATATTGCTATTAAGAAACAGATAATTCCTGCTATTTTTGGAATACGTTCGTCTTGAAGATTGATACTAAAAGAACTCGATTTACTGGAGCTTCTTGTGCTCTTTCTCTTTTTACCCATTATTGAATCGATTTTTGGAGACCCGATTAAATTTTTTGTCAAATATAGGTAATAATATTACATATTACGAAAAATGCACATATATAAATTACTATTAATGTGAGTTTAAAACATAACGTATTTGTTTAATATGAATAATAATAGACTACGTACGCTTTAGTATTAATAGGTTTTCTACTTTTGGACTTTAAAAAAAAACGAACTAAATGCATAAAATATTTATCGCTGGAAGCGGAGGAATAGGTAAAGCCACTGGACTAATATTAGCCACGTATGACTATATGGACTGTGAAGTGATGTTAGGAGATATCAATAAGTCCTCAGGAAAAGAGGCCGTAAAATTTGTTAATCAGGGTTCTAAGTCTAAAAAGGCCTCTTTTGTGCTCATGCCAAAAGAAGGTACTTCTGCCGAGCTAGATAAGGCTTTTAAAACAAGTGATATCATACTAGATTGTCTACCTGGATCTCAGGCTCCTCGTATGGCAAGATTAGCAAAGAAGCACGGCTGTCATTATGCTAATCTGACCGAGTATGTAGATGAGACAGAGCAAATAATGAAAATAGGTAAAGGGGCTAAGACAGGTTTCCTGTTACAGACAGGTTTAGCACCGGGATTTATAAACGTTCTTGCAGTTAGATTATATGAGGAATTTGTACGTAAGTATAAAACTAAAGTTGTCGATCACATAGAGATGAAAGTAGGTGCATTATCCAGACATGCTGGAGCACCTCATTTTTACGCTTTTACATGGAGTCCTATCGGAGTTGCGACGGAATATTTAAAGGATGCTTATATCGTGAGGGATTTTGAGAAAGTCACAATACCCGCTTTATCAGGATTAGATAATATTATAGTAGATGGAGAAGACTATGAGGATAATTTTACTTCAGGAGGAGCAGCAGACTTACCTGAGTTTTTTAAGGGCAAAGCAAAAAATCTAGATTATAAAACGATACGATATAGAGGACATTACGACTGGGTAAAATCTTGTTTATCAAAGATGTTTGCTAAAAAAGATAAAATTGCATTATTAGAAAAAGAAATGCTCGAAAACATACCGATGGTAGAGGATGACAAGGTCATAATCTATGCAGCGGTGAAAGGAAAGGATAAAACAGGATTACTTAGAGGTGTAGAAGCATCCTATGATATAAAACCTGTGAAAGTAGGGACTAAAATGCTCAGAGCTATACAAACAACTACGGCCTGTGCTTTATGCGAGTCGGCGAGGATTTTATTAGAAGGAAAACAAAAAGGGATCGTTCTCCAAAGTCAGATTCCCGCTGATGCTTTTCTTAATGGACCTTACGTAAAGGAGTTTTATGGTGGATATGAAGCAGAGTAAAATGTTTTAGAAGATTAAAAAAAAAATTTTAGATAATGCTAAATATAAGGCAGATGAAATCATCTGCCTTTTTTGTTTAAGGATTTTTAGATATGAGATTAGTACACCTTCACATACCTGAGAATCCGCTCCGTTTTATCTTCAGTAATACCCGAATTAGTAAAAAATAATTTGTCATCATAGACTTCCATCTTTTCTAAGAAGTCAGCTTTAAATTCCATAACGGGGATAAGATTTCCAGATGGTAGATCAATGTTTACTAGGTAATTTTTTCTATCAAATTTTAAAAAAGTATAGAGCTTCTCATTTTTAGGATCTTTTAAGATCTTACCGCTCCATGATCGGTCACGACTGTATTCTAGAGGTTCTTGTTTTACCATTTTTCCCGTGATATTAAATTGCGAGAGTAAATGGTTCTCGTGATCTAGTACAAAAACATTATCCTCATCGGCATGGAAATAGAAATCTAATGGCAAGTAAAAATTATAAGCGAGTAATGCTGCTTTTTCCCAGAAATTATAAAAGTCCTGTAGTTTATCATAATCATTAATAGTAGAAAAGTCAGTGGTGTTGCCATCTTCCATAAAGTCTAAATAGGGTTTGTCTTCTTGGTAGTTTGCAACATTTATTTTATCCGTAATTTCTCCAAAAACAATTTTCTCAGGCCGATTGCGATTAAAACCATGTATGTCCGCACTTTGCCTACTATCAGAAAAATTACTAACATAGATATAGTCTTCGTTTACGTCGAGACAGTTTTTTATAAACTGATCGTAATGGCTTCGTTTCTCCTTATGTGCTATAAAAATAGAGTCATTATGTAATTGTAGTTGTAACGCATGATGTTCCGTGACTAAAAAATGAGTTCCCAGGCAACTCGTTTTTAAAAATTCTATATGCCGTATATCTTTTAGAGGTAGCTTATGGAATATATAACCTTCGTAGTCTAAGAGTTTTAAGTTATAACCATTACCGATATCTTTGCTGAGTACGATTAGTTTATAGTCATCGACGAGGAAGTCTTTAATGGTTTCGTCATTTTCCGTAATATCTACAACTGGAGGTTTTGCAAATATCGTGATCTGATCAAATTCATTTTGAGCCTTAGATAATCTTATGTTGATAAAAGATTTTTTGAATGTGGATAGATCTATTTCATAAGAAGTGTAACCGATATAACTGATCACCAAGGTCTTTACTTCTTTAGGGATTTTTAGTTCAAATTTTCCTTTATGATCAGAGATGGTTCCTATATTTTTTTCTTTAGCACTGATTGTGGCTGCAATTAATACTTCCTTAGTTTGTGCATCTGATATCTTTCCCGATATCCAGTAATTTTGCTGTCCATTAAGGACAGTTGTACTGATAGAAACACACAAAAAGACTAGCATTATGATAGGATATGGCTTTTTCATATTCTTAAGATAAGAGTAGTTTACTAATCGGAGGAATTCTTCTGGTCGTATTGTCGTGGCGGTTATCTATGCTTTTCTACAAAGTGCTCGTATTCTCTACATTGGAATTCGGATAGTAATTCTATACATAGCCAGAAACCTGATCCCATCATTACACCGATCCCAGTTCCTCCGATTAGTGCTTTGTTAAACCCAGTAAGAGCGATAATAAATGCGAGAACACCAATGAAAACGGATACTTCTAAGATGATTTTATATTGCTTGTATTCCGATCTTCTTTTTGTAATCCAGTCGTTTTCTTGCTGACTATATATTTTGGGAGATTGCTTAAAATCTATCAATGCATTTTTTTCTCTTTCTTTAAAAAACCACCATTTACGACCGTAATTAAAAATGTAAATAATGCCATATCCAGTAAGTGTGTAAAATAAAAATCGATACGTATTTTCAACCTGGTTAGCAAAAAAATATTGACTCGCAAAAACTAATCCTAGAATGATCGCACCGATACAAAGGGTTCGCTCTTTTTTATAAAAGCCTTTGATTCTTTTATCCATAACTCTTTGTTTTAGCCATCCTTATATTCGGGTTATCTTAAAATCGTCATAATGTAATACAGCTTCATCATTAACAATAATCTGTTTTACATTAGATAATAAAGGACCATGATAACACGATCGTATAAAAGCATCGACCTGTTTTTCTTCTCCCTTAATCTCAATGTAAACTGAGCCATCCATCTGGTTTTTTACGATTCCAGAGAGACCATGTTCTATCGCCTTTTTATATGTCCAGTTTCTGTATCCAACCCCTTGTACTTTTCCAGATACTACTAATGATTTGCAGATCATGATCCTTAACTTTAAAACGCTGAAATTATCCTTTATTTTAATTAGATACAGCATAAATAAGTAATTTTGACTTTCATAACAGAATTGATAATTGACCCAAATTGCGCTAGAGGAAGGAGAACGAGCGATCGTCATCGCTATATCAGGAACAATGGAGTTTCAGAATTTTATGCTAACAAATGGAATTTCCCTTGGTAGTGTAATTACTAAAAATTATAGCCCATCTTTTTCTAAGTTGATAAATTTTTCGGTAGGAGGTAAGATGCTCAGTTTACGAGTAGAGGATTTTAGTCATCTAGAAATCGTAAAAATATGAGCTCTTTTCTTTTAGTAGGAAAACCAAATTCTGGAAAAAGTAGTCTGTTTAATTTACTCACTGGGCTCAATCAAAAAATAGGAAACTACGCTGGGGCAACTACCGAAAAAAAATCTGGAAAGCTAGGGTCTTATCAAGTATTAGATCTTCCCGGATTAAAATCTCTAAGGGCTGTTTCGGCAGAGGAGGAGATATCTAAAAGAGAGATTTTAAATGCTGTAGCGAGTCAGACACCCGTAGTTTTTGTGGTAAATGGTATGCAACTGGAAGATAATCTGATGTTATTTTCTGAGATTGCTGACTTACAGATCCCTTGTTTAGTAGCCATAAACTTTAAAGACGATTTAGAAAAAAACCAAGTCGAAATTGATCATTTAAATTTAAAAGATCAGCTCGGATGTCCCGTGGTCTTGCTCAATTCGAGAAATGGTGATGGAGTATCTATTCTTAAAAAAATGATCTCGAGTAATTTATTTAAAACACCTAATGCGGTCTGTCGTAGTTTATATGATGAGATCCATGATCAGGTAATCGTAAATAAATATCAGCAACGCGTAGCAGACTTTACCATTAGTAAAACACAGCTGGATCAAAACGATTTCTTTAAAAGACAAAAAATAGTCGGCAGTATTGCAAGGTCTAACATCTCTGATCTGAGCCGGACAAATCTCTTTTTAACAAATACTAAAAAATGGGATCGATTTTTACTACATCCGTTTTACGGTATTTTATTTTTTCTGATTACCATACTTATCGTTTTTCAGTCTGTATTTTATTTGTCAGGTATCCCGATGGACTGGATCGATGCTTTTTTTGCAAAAGTCACAGAGTGGGGTAGAGCGAGTATATCTCTTCCTTGGTTGGCAGATTTAGTATGTGATGGCATTATTCCAGGGCTGGGTGGAGTTCTGATATTTGTACCTCAGATAGCAATTTTATTTTTCCTATTAGGTGTACTCGAGCACTCAGGCTATCTATCTCGTATTTCATTTATATCTAATCGTTTACTGACTAAATTTGGATTGTCAGGGCAGAGTGTAATCCCACTTATGTCCAGCTGGGCATGTGCGATACCTGCTATTATGAGTGCCAAAGCCATAAACGATCCTAAAGAAAGAATGGCCGTGATACTTGCCTCTCCACTGATGACCTGCAGTGCTAGGTTACCGGTCTATACAATCTTAATAGCAATCATGGTGCCCGCAACTGACAGTGGGTTTTTTAATGCACAGGGATTATTATTAATGATGTTATATCTGTTAGGGGTATTAGCCACACTTTTGGTAGCGTGGCTAGTAAGTCGGCGTAATTTAGTGCCTGGTAACTCGATGTGGTCGTTAGAACTACCCGTTTACAGAGTCCCTAACTGGAGGAATGTATTTTACAATGTATACAGTAAGACCAAAGCCTTTGTGGTAGATGCCGGAAAAGTAATTTTTATTGTATCGATTATACTCTGGGCATTAGCCAGTTTTAGCCCTCAGTCTGACCTATTTATACAAGAAAAATATCAGTCTGCTTTATCCGCTAATGGATCCGATGAATCAGAGAAAAAAGTAAGTCTAGATGCTGTAAAGCTAGAATATTCTTATGCTGGGTATCTCGGTAAAACGATCGAGCCCGTAATTAGACCTTTAGGTTATGACTGGAAAATAGGAATCGCTTTGATCTCATCTTTTGCGGCTAGGGAAGTCTTTGTCGGATCACTTTCTACTATTTATAGCGTTGGTTCTGAGGAAGAGGCCTTAATCCAGGATCGTCTTGTAAATGAGATAAATGTTATCACCGGAAAACCCAGATATAACTTTGCTACCTGTTTATCGCTATTGCTGTTTTATGTATTTGCATTGCAGTGTATGAGTACGGTTGCAATCGTCCGTAAGGAAGTAGGCAATTGGAAATATCCGATCATACAGTTTCTTTTTATGCTATTCCTGGCTTATGTTTTTGCGCTAGGAGGATACATAGCATTTTCGTAAATAAGATAAACCTTTTATCTCAGAAGGGTAGAGGATTGTCATCCAATGTAAGAGTATCCATCAATAAGTTTACGGGATTGTCATCCAATGTTGAACTGATAAGAACTAGTTAGGTCTTGCGTTCCAAAATGGATCGAAAATAAAATCTTATATACATAAAAAAAAGAGATCGCGTGGGCGACCTCTTTTTGAAATTAAACTCATTCTCAGGTAAGCTCAATAAAAATATCAATCATTATACGGTGGGAGAGAAGCTTGTCTTTGGGATAAGTAGTGCAAACAGGTTTACTAAGTCTGTTTGTAAAACCGTAGGAAATGATAAGTCATAAAAAATTATCAGATCCTATCAGCAATTACTGCACTATAGCTTCTCTTCCAAAATCTCTTTTGACTATAACTCTAAAGCTTTCTGCCTCAGATATGGACTCAAATTCGCCCATCATAATCTTATATCTTACACCTCCATTGTGGTAATCATTTAGAACGATAATAGGCTCTACAAATTCGTCTCTTAAAGCATTTACCTCTTTAAAAGCATATTCGTATTGGTCAAAAACACCCATCTGTAATCTAAATGTTCTATTATTGTTAGAGGTAGAATAACTTTCAAGTAACTCTTTATTCTCTTGGTCTTCTTTTATAGTTTTAGAAGGACTGGTACTTTGCCCTGGAGAGGTGTTAGTCATGTGAGTAACTGTAACTCTATTTTGAGGGTTGTTATGACTTTCTAGAATGCTTAGAAGTTTGTTAGCTGGCATTGTTTCTTCGATACGATCTATTAGTTTTCCTGCCGAATTAAATATCAGCATAGTAGGTAAATACTGGACGTCGTATTTATTCTTGAGGTTAAAACCTTCCGTTTCATCGATATCCATCTTTATAGCTACGTAACCGTCATTCATGAGTTCCGCTACACGACCATCATTAAAGGTGGTCTGGTCCATCCATTTGCAAGGCATACACCATTGTGCATGGAAATCTAGAAAGAATAATTTGCCCTCATTTCCTGCTTTGGCTTGAGCCGAATGAAAATCGCCCTTAAAAAAATTGACGGAAGTCGTAATTCTACCATCATTGGCAAATGACTTACTTACAAATACAAGACTAAAAAATAGAAACAAAAAAAAGATTTTCGACGTTTGGGTGCTGTAATCCATCGCTATACTTTTCATATTACAGTTATTTATAATTTTTAAATGATTGATTTACTGATGTATACCATTGTTCAAATAAAATGCCAACCATCTTACACTTTCTATATTAGGAGATTTTAGTTTACAAATTATAACATTTGAATACATATAAATCATTGATAACGTATGATTTATGTATATAATAAATTATAAATGTTAAAACTTTTTAAATTTTGATTTTACTATTCTGACCTTTCTAGAACGGATATTATCCATTAATTTCCTACCTTGATTCTTCTTATAAAATCAGACAAATGTCAGTTTTAAAAGCAGCCATTACAGGAGTTGCAGCTAGTGTACCAGATAATATCATGACTAATCATGATTTAGAAAAACTTGTAGATACTAACGACGAGTGGATTACATCCCGTACGGGAATAAAACAACGTCATATACTAAATACCCCAGGAAAAGGTACCTCAGATTTATCTTTACCGGCTGTGCTAGAGCTATTGGAGAAAACAAACACTGATCCTTCAGAAGTGGACATGCTTATCTGTGGCACGGTTACAGGAGATTTTGTTTTTCCAGATACAGCAAACCAGATAGCTCATAAAGCTGGAATAAAAAACGCCTTCTGCTATGATATAAATGCAGCTTGCTCCGGATTCTTATATGCACTAACAACCGCAGCTAAGTTTATAGAAACGGGTTCTGTTAAGAAAGCAATAGTGGTAGGAGCAGATAAAATGTCAAGTATAGTGGATTATACGGATCGCACGACTTGCGTTATTTTTGGAGATGGTGCAGGAGCTGTGCTATTAGAACCTAATGAAGAAGGACACGGATTACACGATTTTATTTTTAAAGGAGACGGGAGTGGAGCAGAATACTTATATCAGAAAAGTGGAGGTTCTATCAGTCCATCTACACATACCACTGTAGATAATAGAGAACACTTTGTGTCCCAAAACGGAAGACCTGTTTTTAAAGCTGCAGTTAATGGAATGACCTCCACTGTAAAAGAAGTGCTAGAGCGTAACAATCTAAGTAAAGAAGATATAGACTGGCTTGTCCCTCATCAAGCAAACTTGAGGATTATTAATTCGGTCGCAGATATGCTGGACTTCCCTATAGAGAAAGTCATGCAGACCATCGAAAACTATGGAAATACTACCGCAGGAACATTACCTATTTGCCTTAACGAATACGAAAAAACACTAAAGAAAGGAGATAAAATAATGCTTACTGCATTTGGAGGTGGATTTACATGGGGGTCTACTTATTTGACATGGGCTTATTAGTCTATTAGGGTCAATTAATTTTTATCTTTGCACACAAAAAAAGAGAGACTATGGGAAATATGTCCGAAATGAGAAATGGATTATGTATCAAACATAATCACGATGTATATAAGGTTGTGGAATTTTTACATGTTAAACCAGGGAAAGGTCCTGCATTTGTAAGAACGAAACTTAAAAGTTTAACTAACGGTAAAGTAGTAGATAACACCTGGCCATCTAGTCACTCAGTAGACATAGTTAGAGTAGAAAGAAGAAAATATCAGTTCTTATATAATGATGACATGGGCTTCCATTTTATGGATAACGAATCATATGAACAAACTGTTCTCAATGAAAAAATGATAGACCATCCTAAGTTATTAAAAGAAGGAATGGATATAGAAGTTCTTATGAATTCGGAAGATAATACACCGCTGACACTAGAAATGCCACAGTATATCGCATTAGAGGTTACATATACTGAGCCCGGAATCCGAGGAGATACAGCAACTAACGTTACAAAACCTGCAACCGTAGAGACGGGGGCAGAAATAAAAGTTCCTATTTTTATAAACGTAGGGGATAAAATCAAAATAGATACACGGTCATCCTCTTATGTAGAAAGAATCAAATAGAACATTATGACTTTTAAAGAAATACAAGAGCTTATAAAGCTCGTCGGTAAATCAAACTTAACCGAAGTAAAATTAAAGAAGAAAGATTTTGAAATTTCTATACGAACAAAAAAGTATAGGAAAAACATGCAACAAGTCATGTCCACTACTACGCCTATGGTTTCCATGGCTGCAGCCCCTCAGGTAGCAAGTGCACCACCTGCTGCTAAAGCTGAGGTAGCTCAACCATCTGCACCAGCGGTAGAAGTAGACAGCACTGCAAATTTAATAGAGATTAAGTCACCGATCGTAGGAACGTTCTATAGATCGTCTTCTCCTGACAAACCGGCTTTTGCAAAAGTAGGAGACACAGTGGCAGTAGGAGATGTAGTCTGTATAGTAGAAGCTATGAAACTGTTCAATGAAATAGAGAGTGAAATCAGTGGTAAAATCGTAAAGGTTATGTGCGAGGATGCCTCTCCTGTAGAGTATGACCAAGTATTGTTCTTGGTAGATCCTAAAGGGTAGTAATCTTCAATTCAAAACCGACAAAACATGTTCAGCAAAATATTAATAGCTAACAGAGGAGAAATTGCTTTACGAGTGATAAGAACTTGTAAAGAAATGGGTATAAAAACAGTTGCTGTATATTCTACAGCGGATAAAGATAGTTTGCATGTTAGATTTGCAGATGAGGCTGTTTGTATCGGACCTCCTAGTAGTGCAGAATCGTATCTTTCCATTCCTAAAATAATGGCAGCTGTAGAAATTACTAATGCTGATGCCGTACATCCAGGCTATGGATTCCTCGCAGAGAATGCAGATTTTGCGGAAATCTGTACGGAGTACGGTGTAAAATTTATAGGTCCGACTCCAGATATGATGAAGTCGATGGGTGATAAAATCACGGCCAAGGAAACTATGATCAAGGCTAAAGTACCCGTTGTTCCAGGATCAGAAGGCTTATTAAAAGATGTAAAAGAGGGAATTAAAATCTCTAATAAAATAGGATATCCAGTAATGCTAAAAGCAACAGCTGGTGGAGGAGGAAAAGGAATGAGGATTATATGGAATGATGATGAGTTTCAGGAAGGATGGGATAGTGCAAGAAAAGAGGCAGCCGCTTCTTTTGGAAATGACGGGATGTATGTAGAAAAATTTGTAGAGGAACCTCGGCATATAGAGATACAGATCATTGGAGATCAATACGGTAAAGTAATCCACCTATCTGAGAGAGACTGCTCTATACAGCGTAGACATCAAAAATTGGTAGAAGAATGCCCATCTCCTTTTATGACCGATGATCTTAGGAAAAAAATGGGAGCAGCAGCAATTAAAGCAGGTAAGGCTATAAATTACGAAGGAGTAGGAACTGTAGAATTTCTAGTAGACAAGTATAGAAAGTTTTACTTCATGGAAATGAACACTCGTATCCAGGTGGAACACTGTGTCACAGAAGAAGTAATTGATCATGATCTAATAAAAGAACAGATCAAAGTGGCTGCGGGAATTAAAATATCAGGTAAGTCATACTTCCCACAGATGCATGCTATAGAATGTCGTATAAATGCTGAAGACCCTTATAATGACTTTAGACCTAGTCCTGGAAAAATAAACTCTTTTCATAGTGCAAAAGGACATGGGGTGCGAGTAGATACGCATGTATACGCAGGTTATGTGGTTCCGCCTTATTACGATTCTATGATCGCTAAAATCATTTGCCGTGCTCAGACTAGAGAAGAAGCACTTACTAAAATGTCACGGGCATTAGATGAGTTTATTGTAGAAGGAATTAAGACGACCATTCCGTTTCATAAAAAATTAATGAAAGACGAGAATTTTAGAAAAGGTAATTTTAATACTGGCTTTATAGATACATTTGATTTAGGAGAAGAGCCTTCAGAGTAATTTATATGGAGGGATTTTGGAGACTCATATCCCGTACAGGTAACTATAAATCTTACCTTATTGCTGCCATAGTATGCAATATCTTAATGGCTGTTTTTACAATCATTAGTATACCTCTAATTATTCCATTTTTTCAGGTTCTTTTTGATAAAATTCCAGAAGCGCAAGATATATCTGAAAGCGGTAATATTATCGATGCATTTAAAGCAAAATTTGTCGAGCTTATAAATACTAGAGGTAAGCAGTATGCATTATTATTTGTTTGTCTGACGATCGTTGCTGTATTTTTCTTTAAAAATATTTTTAGATATCTCGCGATGTTTCTTATGGCTCCAGTACGTAATGGTATCGTAAAAGACATCAGATCAGATCTTTATAATCATTATTTAGATCTCCCATTATCATTTTATAGCGAAGAACGGAAAGGTGATTTAATCTCTAGGATAACGAGTGATGTACAGGAGATGGACTACAGTATTTTAAATGTCATCGAGGTGATTTTTAAAGCTCCTATACTGATTATTGGGAGTATCGGATTTATGCTATACATCAGTCCTCAGCTTACCTTATTTACATTTTTACTTTTATTGTTTACCGCTTTTGTTATCGGGACAATAGCGAGAGCACTTAAGCGTCAGTCTACAGAGGTACAGACTCGACTTTCTAACATAAATAGTCATGTAGAAGAGAGCATAGGTGGAATCCGTGTGGTAAAGGCATTTGGGGCAAAAAAGTTTCTAATCGATAAGTTTGATGTGCAAAATATAGCTTATCATGATGCCATAAATAAATTACTGAGGCGGCGTGATTTATCGTCACCATTATCTGAGTTTTTGGGTATATCAGTAGTAGCTGTTTTGCTTTGGTATGGTTCTAATTTGGTTTTTACTAATGAGCTTTTACCAGAAACCTTTTTTGCATTCGTATTTGCATTTTATAATGTGATCGAGCCGTCAAAATCATTTTCCTCGGCTTATTATCATATACAAAAAGGACTAGCTGCATCTGATCGAGTGGATGAGATCATGAATACTAAAAGTGAGGTTCATCATCAGTCAGAAACGATAGCAAAAAAATCATTCGACGAAAGTCTAAAAATTACAGATTTAGGATTTTCATATGATAACGAGGTTCCTGTTTTAGAAAAGATAAACTTAGAGATAAAAAAAGGGGAAAAGATTGCATTAGTAGGAATCTCCGGAAGTGGTAAAACGACTTTGATAGATCTGATCGTTCGGTTTTTTGAACCTAGTACAGGCTTAATTACAATCGATGGAATAGATATAAAAAAGATTGATCGCAATGCCTTGCGAAAGCTATTTGGTATAGTGACTCAGGAAGCCGTTCTTTTTAATGACAGTATTCTTAATAACATCCTGTTTAATAGAGACTGTGATCATAAAGAGGTAATCCATGCCGCTACTGTAGCTAATGCTCACGAGTTTATTACGGGCCTTCCTGATGGATATCAGACTAATGTCGGAGATGGTGGCGTAAAGCTCAGTGGTGGCCAGAAACAGAGAATCACAATAGCAAGAGCTATTTTAGAAAATCCATCTATACTTATATTGGATGAGGCAACCTCATCCTTAGATACAGCATCGGAAAAAATGGTGCAAGAGGCTCTGGATAGAATTATGGGAGATAAAACGGCTATTATTATCGCTCATCGATTATCTACTATAAAAGAAGCTGATCGGATCGTGGTGATAGAAAATGGGAAAATAGTAAATATAGGTACGCATGATGTTTTATTAAATAAAGATGGCGTTTATAAAAGATTAATCGGTATGCAAACGTTGTAATAGAGTTATTTATAAACGCTCAAAAAAATCAAACAGAAAGGTACACACCTAAAGTTTAAATTTGCAAAATTCTGTGTAAAGCGAAAAGTGAGTTTTTAAAGCACAGCTAGAGTTAAGAACAATGAAGAACTTTCTATTACTCATGTTATTCCCTTTTTTAGGATGGGCACAATCGCCCACATCGGTGTCCCAGGATAATGAAGATCAAAAGGTTTTAGAAAAGAAAGCAGTTAAGAAAATATTTTACCCTAATCCTTCTTACGGAATTATAGAATTTGACCTAGATCTGATAGGCTTTGATGAGATCCAGATATCTATTAGAAATATTCTTGCCAGAGAACTGTGGTCTTCTACAGTCAATAGACAGAGTCCTAAAACCAATCTTAGTTTTTTAGCAAAAGGAACATATCTGCTCAGTATCAAAAATATGAAAGGGGATGTGCTTACCACCAGAAGATTGGCCATTATTACACCCTGATAAATTTAACTTTTGAGCCTACTTAGGGCGATATTATTACTTAGTATTCAAAATGTTAATCTGTAAATTGGTCTAAACGACTTTGTAAATTCACTTCTACCTAGGCAGAAAAACTAGTACCACATCCACAAGATTCTGTAGCATTAGGATTATTAAAGGTAAATCCACGATTTTCTAATCCATCAACCCAGTCTATTTCCATTCCGAGTAAATATAGAGAATGAGCTTTTTCCATGTAAACAGGTAGTCCTTCAATCTCAAACTGCTGGTCTTTTTCTTTTAAAACATCGAAACCTAGAATGTAGGAAAATCCAGAACATCCACCTCCTTTTACACCGACTCTTAGGCCATAGCCATCAGGAACTTGTTGTTCGCTCATGATTCTTTTAAGCTGAGTAACAGCTCCAGGAGTTAATTTTATCGGTTGTACTGTCGTCGTCGTTTCTGTCATCTTATATGATTTAAAAGCATAAAATTAAACAATTAAAAAATTGATTACCTCGCTTTCTATAAATTAGTCATTCCTAAAACATAAATTAGCGATCAGAAGTTGCAAAATATGACTACAGTTTTAGAATTATTAAAAATAACTATACCCTCATTGATCGTTTTTGGGACGGTTTATATAATGCTGAAAAAGTATTTTGATAGTGAGAAAGAATTAAAAACACTTGAACTCAACAGAGAGTTTTACTCAGAAAAATTACCAGTAAAATTACAGGCCTATGAGAGACTCATTGTTTTTTGTGATCGTATTTCTCCTCAGTCTCTTATCTATCGTCTAAACCAAAATGAGATGACCGTGGGTGGACTTAGGACAGCTTTATTGATTGCTATACAGCAGGAATACGAGCATAATATGGCTCAGCAGATATACGTTTCTGATAAGTTATGGCAGATCATTAGTGTTGCAAAAGGAGAGGTGCAAAATCTAATTAGAAAAGCATCAGACGACCTTGGTGACAATGATCCCGCTATGCAGCTAACAGAAGCAATCTCTAAGCTACAAGGCATTACAGGATTTGCACCTAACGAAAACGCAAAAGCTGCTATAAAACAAGAGGTAAAACTATTACTATGATAAGATTTAAAAATGTTTTATTTCTGATTTCATTTCTACTATTTTTTCTTGCTTGTAAGTCTACTAAGTCTACTTATCTCGCAGACATCGATAACGATTACCTTTATATAAATAAGGATGATAAAACCATCGACCAGGAAATAGAGGATCTGATTGCTCCTTATCGAGAGGAGCTTTCCGTAGAAATGGATGTAGTCCTGATTCAGAATAAAAATAAAATCGTAAAAGGAAGCCCTAATAGTACTATGGGTAACTGGGTCGCGGATATATTACATGACTACATAGATGCTCAAAACATAGCAGTAGATTTTGCGATACAAAACCAAGGAGGTCTGCGGATTCCGACGATCGGTAAAGGTGACGTAACGGCAGGAAAAATTTTCGAATTGATGCCTTTTGATAATATGCTAGTGATATTAGAAACGGATGGTCAGATGGTTCAGACTTTTTGCGATCATATCACATCCAGTGGTGGCTGGCCGATCAGTAAAGGCCTAGAGTTTACTATAAAAAACCAAAAAGCAACGGATATCTTGGTAAATGGGAATCCATTAGACCTATCTAGAAAATATAGATTTGCTGTTCCGGATTACGTAGCAAATGGAGGTAGTGACTGTTCTTTTTTTAAAGATTTACCACAAGAGAATTTAGGCGTTTTTATTAGGGATCTTATAATAGAAGACGTAAAACAAAAAGGACTAAGAGGAGAAGTATTAGATATCAAATCAGAAAAAAGAATCCATGGATAGGAGAGCATTTATAAGAAACGCAGGGATCGGAAGTCTAGTTATGACTGCAGGTCATTTTCCCTTGCAGGCTTTCGCCAATCCAGAGATAGTTAAACTAACGATACTGCATACTAATGATGTACATAGCCGTATAGATCCTTTTCCATTGGATGGCAGTCGTAATGAGGGTATGGGCGGAGCTGCAAGGAGAGCCGCTAGAATCATGGATATCCGGAACAAAGAAAAAAATGTTCTTCTCCTAGATGCTGGCGATATCTTACAAGGAACTCCATTTTATAATTTTTTTGGTGGTGAGTTAGAATTTAAACTCATGTCCAAAATGCGTTATGATGCCGCTACGATAGGGAACCATGATTTTGATGGGGGTATAGAGGGGTTGAATAAAGTAATGCCACTTGGTAATTTTCCTTTGCTTATCGCCAATTATGATTTTAAAAACACGCTTATCGCTGGAAAGACAAAACCATATCAGGTGTTTGTTAAAGATGAAGTAAAAATAGGTGTTTTTGGTATTGGTATAGAATTAGAAGG
Organism: uncultured Saprospiraceae bacterium; assembly: GCA_938015805.1. Lineage (GTDB taxonomy): Bacteria > Bacteroidota > Bacteroidia > Chitinophagales > Saprospiraceae > JAHDHU01. The sequence goes on from CALLXF010000098.1 coordinate 45,886, forward strand.
ACTTGTGCCTAGGAAACTTATAGGTGAGACTCAGTATCTAGAGCCTATAAAAATGGCACAGAAATACGCAACGCTTTTACGTAGTGAAGAAAAATGTGATATCGTAATTTGTTTATCCCATCTAGGGTATAAATTTAGAAAGGAACCTGAAAAAATATGTGATGTATCTCTTGCTGCAATGACCTCAGACATAGATATCATTATAGGAGGACATACGCATACTTTTATGAGAGAGCCAGATGTACTCAGAAATAAAAAAGGCAAAGAAGTAATCGTAAATCAGGCTGGTTGGGCCGGAATAATGTTAGGAAGATTAGATGTATTTTTTGAACGGAGTAAAAAAGATCACTGTGTTACTTGTAAGAACACTTTTCTTAATTAATGAGATTTAACTTATTATCTTTTTGTGTTAATCGTAAAATATTGATACTCAAAGTATCAAAGTTTTTAGACTTCTATCTTATTGAAATTCAGTAGTTTGTATGTAAAAAATAGAATATAAAAAAATTTATTTTTCCACTTTTTAACCTCTATTTTTTTGCATTTTTGAAGTCCCATGAATAACCGATCCAAAGCGAAGGTTGTATAGGTATTAAGAAGGTTCTCACTTATTTTTAATTTTTATATCTGAACACAGAGATGATAAAGGATCATATACAAGTCTGGAATAACTGTCTGACACTGATTAAAAAGTCAGTACCGGAAAAGAGTTTTAGGACCTGGTTTGAACCTATCAAACCTGTAAAACTTTCTGATAATATACTTACCATACAGGTTCCTAACAAGTTCTTTTACGAGTGGTTAGAAGAACACTATATTGATCAACTTAAAACTGCAATCAATCAAGAAATAGGAAAAACAGCAAGATTAGAGTATCAGATTTTAGTAGAAAACCATCGTAAAATCGGTAAAGTAAATACCCGTCAAAATGAAAATGCAAACGCCACACACTCGATCGATAAAATAAAGAATCCTTTCGTAATTCCTGGGATCAAAAAACTAAAAGTAGACCCTCAACTAAATCCAAAATATACATTCTCTAATTTTATAGAAGGGGATTGTAATAGCCTTCTGAGATCTGCAGGTCATGCGATCGCAAACGCTCCGGGAAGCACTGCTTTTAATCCTCTAGTAATGTACGGCGATGTAGGTTTAGGAAAAACACATCTTGCCCAAGCCATAGGTAATGAAGTCGTAAAACGTAATCCAGATAAATCTGTTTTATATATAACCACGGAGAAATTTACAAATCAAGTTATAGAATCGATTAAGAATTTTAACGTAAACGAACTCACAAATTTCTATCAAAACATAGATGTACTAATCGTAGACGATATTCAGTTTTTAGCAAATCGGACTAAAACTCAAGATATATTCTTTAATATTTTTAATGCCCTTCATCAGCTAGGAAAACAGATCATTCTGACTTCTGATCGCCCTCCTAAAGATTTGCAAGATGTAGAGCAGCGTTTAATATCTAGATTTAAATGGGGTCTTACAGATGAGTTGCGTTCGCCAGATTTTGAAACTAGGTTAGCTATTCTAGAGGAAAAAATCCAAAAGGATAACGTTAAGATTCCACCAGATGTCGTAGAGTATGTTTGCTTTAATGTAAAGAATAATATCCGTGAACTAGAAGGCGTAGTGATATCTCTTATGGCTCAGGCTACACTAAATAAAAAAGAGATCACTATAAATCTAGCCAAGGAAGTTTTAAAGCAATTTGTAAGTCAGCTAAATAAAGAATTATCATTAGAAAATATTACATCTCTGGTTGCTGAGCACTTTGAAGTAAGTGTAGAATCTTTACAAGGTAAGTCGAGAAAAAGACCTTATGTTCTAGCCAGACAACTTTCGATGTACCTTGCAAAAAATTACACCTCCCATTCTCTTAAAGAGATAGGAAAGAATTTTGGAGGTAGAGATCATACCACCGTAATCCACTCAGTAAGAGCCGTTCAAAATCAGATCGACACGGATCATCTATTTAAAGATGTAGTCTCTCAACTGGAGAAAAAAGTCGAACTGAGCTTACAAGTGTGAGTATAGAAAAGGATGATAAACGGCCGTTTTTGGCTTTGGTATTTTCATTGTAATTCTTTTTTCACTTTAAAGATTTAGGAGCGTTAAGAAATCAAAACAGTCTTGAATTTTTGTTTCTTTTGCTTCAAGGCAAAAGAAAAGAGGCATTTGAGTATGAACTTAAATGACAATCAGAATGGAATAGATGTTTTTTACTCACTCAAATCGATATAGTGCCAAAAAAAAGATACCATAGAGAAAGCTCCGTTCTCCCTGCATTTACGGTAAGAAAATACACACGAGTGATAAAAAGAGGGTCACTTTCCTATTATGACTAAGAAGTAAATTTTCAACCAGATAAATACTCAAAAACCCCAGAATCCTTATACCACCACACTCACAAGCTAAATTGAATTTTTTCCATAAATCTCACCGAGTATCGTATTTTTAACCTACAACTTAAAAGAATGATTATAAGAATATTCTGGCTAAGCAGTTTGCTTATGCTAACATCTCTCTACTCATGTAAATCAGATGTAAAAACTATAGCTGAGAATAACGATATCCCTACCGCAGATCTTAATAAAGAAGATATCGTTGTATACCTTGAAGAGCTTGCGAGTGATGCGTACGAGGGGAGAAGACCATTTACAAATGGAGAGAAAAAAACTATAGCCTATATAAAAAATGAATTTAAAAAAATGGGACTAAAACCAGCCAATGGTAATTCATATTTTCAAGATGTACCTCTTGTAGAAATTACAGGAAAACCTGGTGATGTCATGACTTTTCATTCGCCGAAAGGCAAACTAGAATTAAAAAATGGTGATGACTATGTGCTGCATACCCAAAGAGCAGCCGAGCAACTAAGTTTAAATAAATCAGAGCTCGTGTTTTGTGGTTTTGGGACTGTCGATCCAGCTCGTAACTGGGATGATTATGCAGGCATGGATATGAAAGGTAAAACGGCAGTAATTCTCGTAAATGATCCCGGATTTGGAGGAGAAGATCCTGATTTTTTTTCAGGAGATATTATGACCTACAGTGGTAGATGGACCTATAAGTATGAGGAGGCAGATCGACAAGGAGCTGATGCGGTAATACTGATTCATGAGACGACCTCCGCAGGATATCCGTGGTTTGTAATAAAAAGTTCTTGGGCGGGAACGATGCTAGAATTAGATCGTCCAGCTGATGCAGATGACTGTGCCTTAAAAGGATGGATATCCTTGCCTAAGGCCAAAGCCCTTTTTGAATCCGCAGGCCTAGACATCGCTGAGCAAATCAGAAATGCCAGAAAACCAGGTTTTAAACCAGTTCCTCTTAATGCTACAGTAGACGCCACTCTGTCTAATAAAGTAAAAAAGGATGTGACTAAAAATGTGATCGGATACATAGAAGGATCGACTCACCCTGACGAGTATGTGGTATATACGGCACACTGGGATCATCTCGGAATAGGGGCTCCAGTAGAAGGAGATTCCATATATAACGGAGCACTGGATAATGCATCAGGAACCGCTACGATCATGGCGATCGCAAAAACATTTACTAAAGTAAAACCTAAACGTAGCGTGGTTTTTGCAATGGTAACAGCAGAGGAGCAAGGATTATTTGGGTCTCAGTATTACGCCGAGCATCCTCTTTTTCCACTGTCTAAAACTGTAGCAAATATAAATATGGATGGCGTAAATCCTATGGGTGGGATGAATGATGTAACTGCACTCGGTTACGGTCTATCATCTCTAGATATCATTTTAGAAGAAGAGGCAAAAAAGCAAGGGAGATACGTACAAGGTGATCAAGAACCAGAGAAAGGATATTACTACAGGTCCGATCATTTTTCCTTTGCAAAGGAGGGGGTTCCAGCTATTTATGCAGGCGGCTCTACAGACCACAAAGAAAAGGGTAAAGCTTACGCCAAAGAATTTAATAAAGAATACAATGCTAAATATTATCACCAACCCTCTGACGAATATGATCCTAAAACATGGAACTATGATGGTATGCTGCAAGACGGACAGTTATATTTAAATATAGGACTTAGATTAGCAAATTCTGATTTCTGGCCAGAGTGGAATGCTAAAAGCGAATTCCAGCGAAAGAAGTAGGGGGATAATCAAAGTAGAACGACGTAAGATTTAGAAGAAATATAAAATACTTAAAAGCTTTATAACATGATCAAAAATCTATTTTTCACCTTTTTGGTTTTGATGAGTGCCTCAGTTATGATGACAGCTCAGACGGAATATGACGGACAGACATTAGTATCTAAACTAACTTATCTAGGCAAATCTGCTCCGTTAAAATATTTAGTAGAGAAAAAAGGAATAGATAAAGACAAATTAAAAAATCGCAAGGCAAATCTTCCCAAAAAGTATTTCCCTAATTACAGGAATCGATATCCTACCGTTGCTGTAAACGATAAAGCTTTACCTCATGGTGCTGATCCTACTTGGCAATCAGGAAATGGCCAGGAGAAAGTGATCATGAGTCAGATAGACATAAAGGCTAGCGTAGATGGAATGGATCAGAGTATAGGTCAGGCCTCTCCTCCAGATATATGCGGAGCCATAGGAAAAGATTATTTTATACAGATGGTTAATGCCACTTTTTTTCAAGTTTTTAATAAAGATGGTTCTGAGGCATCTAACCCTACTAGTCTGACCTCCTTTTGGTCGCAGTTTGGGCAAGGGTCTGGTGGAGATCCGATCGTGTTATATGATGAGCAAGCGCAGCGATGGATAATGTCAGAATTTCCGCCTTTTCAAAATTTTCTTCTAGTGGCAGTGTCAGAATCTTCTGATCCTTTTGGAGCATGGAATGCTTATTCCTTTAATACTCCTGGTTTTCCTGATTATCCTAAATATTCCGTGTGGAATAATGCGTATATAGTGACAACTAATGAGGGAGGGGATATTCCCGTTTATGCTTTAGATAGACAGGCTATGTTAGACGGAGCAGCAGATGCAGACTTAGTTAGAATGACTATTCCTAGGATACCTACAGGACCTGGATTTCAGGTATATACACCAGTAAACCATTCCGGAAGTAGAGAAATATCAGAAGGTCTAAACCCAATGGTAATTCGTTTTATAGATGATGCGTGGGGTACGGTCTCTGAAGATCAACTCGAAATATGGAGCATAAATTTAGATTGGGATGATCCAGCTAGTACATCTATAAGTGCTACTAACCAGATTATTACAGAGCCTTTTGATAGCTACCCTTGTGCTGCAGCTACTGGCGGTTTTGCTTGTAATCCTCAACCTGGAAATAATGGTGTGGACGGACAGGTTGAAATTATAAATCATCAAGTCCATTATAGAAATTTTGGATGTTACGAGTCTATTGTGATGACTTTTATAGCTGATGCAGATGGTAATAATTTATCTGGTATTAGATGGTTTGAGCTCAGACGTGACTTGATAGAAGAAGAGGAAGATTGGATCGTATTTCAGGAAGGTAATTATGCACCTGATGATTTACATAGATATATCGGTGGTATAGCTATAAACGATTTTGGAGCTATAGGCTTAGGTTTTAATTTATCTAATAGCACCACTTTCCCATCCATGGCGATTACTGGGAGACGAGCGACTGATGATTTAGGTATAATGACCTACGATGAGGAAAGAGTGGTTACAGGTTCTTCTAATACTGGTAGTAGATATGGAGATTATGCTCAGATGACAGTTGATCCAGTGGATGGCAGGACTTTTTGGTATACGGCCCAGTATATGGGGACTAATGGTTGGGCAACTCACATTGTTTCTTTTCAGCTCACTGATGATGATCAAGATGTAATAAATGCAGAAGCTTGCAGAGATACTGTGGACATGGCAGTGAGGGCTTTTATAAACCCCGTTTCTAGTTCTGACCTTACTTCGTCAGAGTCGGTAACGGTAGAAGTGATTAATAATGGGGTAGACTCGGTAGAGAATTTTACACTTAACCTAGAGTTAGATGGAGTGTCGCAAGGAATAAATACGATTACAGAACTATTAAGAACAGAAGATACATATCAGTATACTTTTCCGGCTCCTGTAAATATGGAGGATATAAAAGAATATGAGCTTATTGCATATGTAGATGTTGCAAACGACGAGAATAGGAAAAATGATTCCCTTACGGTGAATGTAATTAAGTACGCAAAACAAGATGCAGGTATCACGATGATAAATTCGCCAGAAATGAATTGTGGTGAGGAGGTAAATATTGAGGTTGAACTGACAAATTTTGCAGACCTAACATTAGAAAATGTAGATATAATTACTCAGCTTAATGGCACAGTAGTAAATACTACTGAATGGAATGGCACCTTAAATTTAAATGAGACTACACTAGTTAATATGCCAATATCTGGATTAATTGATGGGGATAATTTGATAGAAGTATTTACAGAGATGCCTAACGGAGAGGAAGACCAAGTAGATGGAAATGATCAGATGTCCGTTACCTTAAATAACTTATTAGATGGGGCTCTAGTAACTCTTAATTTACAACTAGATTTCTACCCGCAGGAGACCTCATGGACTTTAGCAGATGATAATGGTACAGTATTATTTACTGGAGGAGATTATGGAGAGATGGAGCTGATTACACAAGAATTTTGTCTCGATCCGGAAGGATGTTACACCTTTACTATTTTTGATTCTTATGGTGATGGTCTGAATGGACTATTTAATGGACAAAACCAAGGGAGCTATGAGATTCTAGACGCTAATGGAGCTTTACTTGCCTCGATTGTAGATATAGATTTTGGGTCACAAGAAACTAATGACTTTTGTTCTGAATTTCAGTGTATGCTAGGAGCTGAGATAGATGTATTTTACGAGTCTGAGGCCAATGCTGCTAATGGCGTAATTTTTATTCAAGCAGAAAACGGATTAGCTCCTTTTGAGTATTCATTAGATGGAGGTATAAATACGCAGAGTTCTGAGATGTTTACAGATTTAGATTCGGATACCTATAGTGTATGGATAAGAGATGCAAATGATTGTGTGTATGAGGAGGAAGTTGTTCTTGGAATATGTGATCTGACGATAACGGCATCATCTATGGCAGCTACAAATACTACATCGGATGATGGATCAATAACAGTAGTAGCATCTAATGGTACACCACCATATTCTTATTCCATTAATGGAGGTGTAAGCTATGTAACCCAAAACACATTTACGGATCTGATCTCAGGAGAATACTCGATCGCTGTCCAAGATGCAAATAATTGTATCGCTATTTTAGATGTCATTGTAGATTTCGAAACCTCTACTACACAGACCTCTTATGGATCTGAAATAAAAGTATTTCCTAACCCTACTAACGGATTATTTACCTTAGAAGTATCGACATCAGAATACACGGGGAATAAGATTGAATATGAAATATTAGATGCTACTGGTAAACTGATTCTAAGTGATCATCTTACTAGATTTAACGATTTTTATGCAGCTCAAATTTCTATACTGACTTTTCCTTCTGGTATTTATTATATCAGATTAGTAAACCGTGATCTTAATCGAATGGTAAAAATATTTAAAGAGTAAGAGGTCGTTACTAAATCTAAAGTTTTATGAAAATAGGATGGGTTATATGTTTTTTAGGATTAAGTTTTTTTGGCTTAAGCCAATCAAATGATTTATCCTTATTAAAATCAAAGCTGTCACAAGATGACAAGGCAGCATTTTGGGAGCATAGTATACAGATCATCAATCAATGGAATAAGGAATTAGACAACCAGACAAATGCGTCGCTTGTAGATAAATCTATATCTTCTAGTCGATTTATTAAGAATCTAGGAGAGGAGAGTAAGCGAGAAGCACATCATAATTTATCGATCCAATGGAAAAATGATGTTTTAGAAAAGGAAAGGACGGAAAGAAAACGATCATTATTAGTGGCTATTAATAATTTAGCACAACGCAGAGCTTTAGGGGATGAGGGTTTAGTGATAAAATTAATGGAAGAGTTTGTATCGATGGATTAGTATTTTCTACTTAACACACTGGTAGTTAGGGAGATAAAAATTATGTTGTCAGAAAAAAAAATAGTCCCGCCTTGACGGGACTACATATTTTAGTTACATATCATCTCAGGTTGTTGATCAGATCGCAACTAAAAAGGATCTCACTGTTAATTTAACACCTATAATACGATTGAAAAAATTTTATCAATAATAATTTATTGTGCTTGTTTAATGTGAGTCTAAAATGTATTTTTGCAGTCGCTTTAAAAGTAAGCGATTTTTAAGATTGAAATAGATGTATTTGATTCAGAGATTTTGCCGGACATTATCGATGAAACAATATCACATATATCTTCAAATTCAAACTACATAAATGAATAGTGTAAACTGATCAATTATGTTTTATGAAACCCAGGAGACGTGGGTGAGTGGCTGAAACCAACGGTTTGCTAAATCGTCGTACTTGGAAACAGGTACCGGGGGTTCGAATCCCTCCGTCTCCGCCAGTTATTTTTTACGTTTCGGGGCGTAGCGCAGTCCGGTTAGCGCACCTGCTTTGGGAGCAGGGGGTCGCAGGTTCGAATCCTGCCGCCCCGACGAAACTAAGTCATTGGAAATCAGTGATTTGTAAAGGGATTATAGAACTTTGTTTTATAGTCCCTTTTTTTATTTGCACAGGATTTGCACAAAAAGGGTTCTTTTTTAAAGGAATTACTCTTCTTCTTCAGGTCTCTTTCTTAATTCTCTAGCTACAACAGCTCTTTTGTTAACTGCTGAATAATCACTTAATCTATTTTTTGAAATCAATTCATTATAATGATTAACTATTTGAAACGAATGTTCTTTTAACGCCTTTGAAATGTGATCTTCGATTTCAGAACCAATTATGAGTTTTGACATTTCTAATGAATATTGACCGCAAATCATTTCTAATTCATCTTTAGAAATATTTTTTTGTACAGCTACTGCATGAAGTAAGTAGACTTCCGTAAAGGCGAATAAAAGTACTGCACCTGTTAAATTCACAATACTTACAACAGTCAATGTCTGAGGATCATAATTGCTTTTTTTAAGAACATTTTTTATTCTACTCGTTACGAATAAATGTGTTAAAGACATAGTACATAAAGCATCTGAAAACCTAGAATTAAAATTTACTATATGATCGTACGTTCTTTTTTCAAGAGCCCAGTTTTTTAAACTGAGTGCGGCTTCCGATTCTTTATATCAGAACTATTCTATTTTTGGTTTATTGTATGATGGATTAGAACGATCGGCATTATACGGTACGACTCCGCTAACGGCCGCGGATATTGCATATCGTACCGCATACCTTGGATATAATACTGATGATAATATTCGCTTACTTATAATCTATTGCTAATTCCATAATTACAGAGTTGATGATTACCTCTTTAAGATTGCAACATCGAATGTATAAATTCCCTAAACAGATTATATTTTACATATTGTAAATTAAATCTTTGTTTTTACATAAATGATCAACACATCTTACTTAAAATGCAGCTAATTTTAGGAACACGAATTAAGGTCAACAAAAAAACTTAAATCAAAAATGAAGATCAAACTAAAACTAAAACACTTAATAATATTCACGATCCTAATCAGTTTGTACTCCTGTTCAGATGGAGATAACAGCTTAAAAATAAAAGCAGAAGTACTAGAGTATGAGACTCTAAAACCCATAGTAGATGCTAAGGTGTACATATTCGGAGGAGAGTCTAAAGGTGGTCTTAATGGCAGTACTTTTTTTCTAGTGGATAGTGTAATGACTGATGAGCAAGGTGGTTTTATATGGGATTCTGAAGGGGCTATATCAGCCTCATTTTATTCTATAAAAGCAGTGCGGGCGGAAGGCTATTTTAACCTCAACGAGGAAGTACTGATTTTTGGAAATTCTACGGAGGGTGCAACCAGGCAAATTATTTTAGATCCACATTCATGGTTGCATCTTAATGTAATTGATGATCCTAGTATTCCTGGAGATTACCATGTAACAGTTGCCACTTTTATTTTGCCTAATACTTTGAGTGAATTTGAAGAAATTTATTTCCTCAGAGGAAATCGATATATATATATAAAAACGAAAACAGGAATTGGAGAATCTCTAAAAAAGGACTCCTTTTACCTTCCAGCCTTAGATACTTTATATCATGAAATAAGATTTTAAAAATTACATCCATGAAAAATAAACTAAAATATTTCTAACTCACCATCGTAACTATCTTTCTTTATTCATGCGTTGATATGATAATAGTTTAAAGATAGAGACAGAAGTACTAGAGTATAGTAACACGTAATTTTTTTTTAATATAAACCAATTTTATTATGAAACAAAGAGTAATTTTTGTCTTGGCTTTGCTATGCCTTCTTTTTACAAGCTATTCACAATGTGATACAAATGCTTGCTTTCCTGAAGTTCGAACTATTAATGATGTTTTCTTAGAGGTAGGTTGTGGAAATTGGGATGATTTTAGTAATGAAATTACCAATAACTTCGATCAGACAATTGGTTCTTTCAAGGATATAAATTGTGTTACGATTCAGCTCAGTCGAGAAAATATATTGAATGATTCTGCAAGTTTAAAAATCCCGAATATTCCAGCAACTTTATTCGTTACAGATCCAAATGATGCACTGATAGAACATAATTGTACTGTGTCGATGTCATTAGAATATAC
>CALLXF010000099.1 GCA_938015805.1 uncultured Saprospiraceae bacterium
TATTTCTGCCTATTCTAATAGTCATTTTTTTGGATCCACCTATGTTTATCCTATTTCTCAAAAAACAGTTACCTCGCGTATTACACTTATGCGTTTAGAGGAGGTTCAGGTTTTTTCAAGTACAGATTCTGTAGAATTAATCGTAGGTGATCTGGATGAAATTCTTGGTGTTTTAAATTTCTCGGCAAATAGTTTTCAAACCAAAGAAGGTGATCCGTACGAAGGGGAGGTTTACGTTTATGCTCGAGTTTTAGATCCTACTAATCGTAGTACTGTAGATCTGATGCCAGGTGCACTCGTAGGACGTAATTTGTCTGGTGATATTGGGAATCTTATATCATACTCTATGATGGGAATAGAAATTTATGGAGTGGAGGATATTCCATTAGAACTGATTTCTGGTAAAACTGTAGAAATAGAATTTCCGATTATGAACAGCTTAGTGGAGAATGGACCAGATGAGATTCCTCTTTGGTTTTTTGATGAAGAAAAAGGAATATGGATAGAGGAGGGTACTGCTACTAAAATAATAAAACCATCGGGTCAAAATACATACAGTGGACAAGTTAGTCATTTTACATTTTGGAATTGTGATGTTTTTGAAGAGACTACTTTTATCGAAGGAAGGATTGTAGACGAGGCTGGAGACGGTCTTAGTAATTTAAATGTAAGATTGACCATCCAAAACCAATCTATATCAGCATATGACTATACAGACTCAGAAGGGTTCTTTAAAGGACGTGTGCCACAAGGACAAGTCTTTGATTTAGAAGTATTGACTTCTTGCGGTCTTTTGACAGAAAGTTCTATCGGCCCGTTTTTTACAGATACTGAAACTATCGATGAAATGGTTTTGCCAGAAGAAGACATTGATTCTGTATTTGTAAAGGCCTCTGGAATTTTAATGGATTGTAATGGTAACCCTATTCCTTTAGGAAAAATTCAACTCATGGAAAACGGCGAGTTTGTACGTTTCTATAATGCAAATGTAGATGGATTTATTTCTTTTACGATAGATCTAGATTGTTATACTGGTGAGTTATCCATGTTTGGTTATGATAGAAATAATTTGCTTACCACGGATACTCTTTATTTTGGATATCAGGAGTTCTTAGAATTAGGAGATTGGGTTGCTTGTTCTGACGGTTATCCTAACGAAGTATTATTTAATTATGGACTAAATCAAGAGCAACGATTTTTGGAAGATGTAAGTTTTGATTTTTCAAAATTTAGGATAACTGCTATGGATAATGATACAGATTTAAGTTTTGAAGTACAATTAGATGATTATAATGGTCCTGAGAATTATACTCAGATCGATGGGGGATTTGCAAGTGATTTATCATTTGGAGATTGTAGTGCGGAAAGTTTGCAATTTGATTCTTTAGGGTTTTTTATCGAAAAAGATACGCCTACTTTTATTCAGGGACAGTTTAATTGTTTAGCGTGGACAGCGATAAATGAAACACAATCGGGATGTATGTCACAATCGGTAGTCGGTTCTATTTTAGTATCTTATATAGTCAGGAAGTAGCTTTATATATTTGGAAATAAAAGACATCATACAAGGAATAATACAAGAAAATCCTCGCTCCCAAAAGGCGTTAGTAGATCAGTTTGCTCCTTATTTATTTTCCATTTGTCGTAGATATTTAAGAGATGATCTCGAGGCTCAGGATGTTTTACAAGATACATTTATGAGAGTTTTTAAATCTATAGATAAGTTTAATGGAGAAGCTTCTTCTTTTAAACCGTGGATTAAAAGGATAGCTATAAATATTGCACTAAAAAAAATAAAGTTGTTTTCCTATACAAAGGAAACATATCCTGATGAAGCGATGCCCATCGTATCTGCTCCTCCTCAAGCACATGAACGGATGGGTGTGGAAGAGATTATGGGATTATTAAATCAACTTACACCAGATCAAAAAAAAGTTTTTAACCTATATATTATCGACGGATATAGTCATAAAGAAATTGCGGCAGAATTAGGGGTAGAGGTAGCAACGAGTCGATCCATTTTATTACGAGCAAGAAATACTATGCAACATTTAATTACAAAAAGAGACAGCTATGAAGCTAAGGCCATCTGAGGAACATATCCGATCTCTATTTAAAAATCATGAGCAGCCCGTAGATACAGATGAGCTATGGAAAAAGATGCAGGAGAAGGAAAAGCCTAGAAGACGTATTGTGTGGTTTCGTTTTTTGTTGATGAGGTTACCGTTAGCACTAATCGTGGTTTACGTAATCATTTACGGTTTAGGAAATCACATAAATCATACGATGACTAGTATGGAGCAATCTACTAATGGAATAGAAAAAACTAATCGAGAAATAGATAATAATAGAGACGATATTAACGTAGTGGAAGAGGGAACGCAAAAAGATTTGGCTGGAGCCAATGTAAACCAGACCTCAGATTCACTTCTTTTGGATGTAAATCAAATAGCTGAAAATAATAAGCCCATCGCTGTAAATGAGATAGCAACTAAAGATGGTGTCAAAAACTCTGCTTCTATTAATAATATTCATAAAACCATAGGTTCGGTGGTTACGAGTCCTTCCATTGACGTAAGTCAAAGCACAATAAATAATAATTCAAAAATGGGGATATCATCTCCTATGGCATCCGTTAGATCAAACGTAAGTGGGGATGATATTAATATTGTAGATAAATCATCTCGAAAAGTAAATATCGCAGATCAGAATGTCGATAAGGTTTTTAAGAATGAGAATGTCTTAAAAAACAGCTTAGGAAATAATACGAATAATGATATCGACTCCTATACAGATGAGAATAAAGTAATATCTCAAATTCCTGGTTTAATAACTATGCTCTTTTACGATCGTATCTTATCATTAGAGATGGAAGAGGTAAAAGTTATTCCTGTATTACAGCAAGAGAAAGAAACTAGAAATTACAGAACACTTTCCGTAATAGCGGGAATAGGATTAGGTAATAAGAATCTAGCCACTCGAGATTTTACTGACACTGCTTACGTCGAATTTAGAAAAGCGGCGGAGAAAATCCATAGTATATGGAACGGAGCTATAAAAGTAGGATTTCATAAAAATATTTTTGTTTTTAATACTGGATTATCTTATCGACAGCATATAGAAAGTTTAAGATATAGCTCAAGGGATATATCTATATCTCAAGAGGATGGGACGATCAGTACCATTGTAGATGGACAAGGAAATATCCTTTCTACTCAGTCAGGGATAATTACAACGACCACTACCACAACGTATGATTTTCTTAAAGAAAATCGATATCATTACTTAGGCATTCCATTAGAGGTGGGAGCAAATGTCGGTATAGGTAAATTTAGAGTAGGTTTACTCGCTAGTACAGAAGTATCGATGGCGATTAAACGGTCAGGTGCTTATCTCGATACTGTAGAAAGTTTTCTCGATTTTAGTGCTGAGGAATCTATTATCGACTATGATAGGAAAGTTCTTTTTCAGCTAGGATTAAGATCTAATATTTCTTATGCAGTTAAGGAAAACATGAGCTTTACAATCCAGCCATATGTAATGAGATATATAAACTCTATGACTACGTCTGTAAATAGTCTCGAAGAGAAACCAACTCACTTTGGAGTAGATTTTGGGCTTGTTTATAGATTTAATAGAAAGTAAATAATCTGATTATTTGCTTTTTATGATTGGGGTTTTAAATGCGGTTCTTACTGTTTTCTAAATCAATAAATTATTTGTCCTTCTTGTTTATTTCCAATTACTATTGCTTCCTTTTTTAGATGGCGATAACCGCTCCACCAGGCAAGGACTGCATCGACTTGATGCCAGTTAGTAAGAGATGTCCATGAATATGGTATTTCTTGTTTTAGTAGTTTGCAAAAAGGAATTATGTGATCCTTACTTTTCTTATCATACATAGGTTTTAGATCTGTATTTATATTTACCAGAGCTTTTGGATAGGTCTCGTATACTAGAGTTTGTTTTTTTGTTATAATGGATTTTAGTCGCATAGCTCTTGCAGTGAGACCACCTAAAAACATCGGCGACATAGCCTTTAATTTTATATCGCAATCGCGATAAAAATAATTGTCTCCTTTGTTATAAAATGCCGCAGGTAAACTTAAGGGAGCATCGATAAATACTTTATCGGGGTTAGTGTCTTCTATTACGGATAAAATAAAAGCATCAGCATCCTTGTTTTTTACACTTTGAACTACTTTTATTTTATCTTTTTTTATATACGCGATAGCTGTAGTTCCTGCGAGTTTAGATCCGTAATCTATTCCTAAATGACTCATAACAACGTTGTGTATAATATCATATCCGTTCTAGATTTTGCTTAGTCCTAGTATTTATCTTGTCGCCAGTATTAATCGTAGTTGCAGGTTCAAAAAGCATTAGCTCTACCTCACCGATAGCTTTAGGCTTGTGACTTACACCTTTGGGGACGATTAAAAATTCGCCAGCATTTATTTCTTTGGACTCATTTTCTAATTCCATGATCAGTGTTCCTTTGATAACTAGAAACATCTCATCTTCATGATCATGATGATGGAAAATAAATTCATCTTTTAGCTTGGCCACTTTTACATGCTGGCCGTTTAGTTCGCCGATGATTCTGGGATTCCAATGGTCATTAAAACTGTCTAACTTCTGTTGAATGTTTACTACTTTAATTTCCATCTTCTTCGATTAGTTCTAGGCCTTGATTAATACCCTTATTCATAGCATCGACTCCTTTATCCATCCATACAGGCATCGGAGCATCCATTAGATAGTGATCAAAAAATTGTGCCATACGAGTCTGGAAATCAACTCTGTTTTGACGCTTTACAGGCCAGTGTGGCTCACCGTTATAGTTAAGCATCCAAGAGGGTTTACCTAGTCGTCTTAGACCGACAAAATATTCTATCCCTTGATACCATGGAACCGCTCCATCGTTATCGTTATGTAAAATAAGGACTGGGGTCGTTACTTTATCTAGATTAAAAATAGGGCTATTTTCTAGATATAGATCAGGTCTTTCCCATAGGGTTGCACCCAGTCTACTTTGTGTTTTCTCGTACTGGAACATGCGACTCATTCCTGATCTCCATCGGATGCCACCATAAGCAGAGACCATGTTTACTACAGGGGCTCCTGCTTCTGCACATTTAAAAATATCTGTCTTGGTTAGTAAGTGGGCGATCTGATATCCACCCCAGCTATGTCCTTGTACACCGATACGATCTTTATCTATATATCCGCCTTCTAGTATTTTTTCTATTCCGGGAATAACAGCATTATAACAACTCTCTCCAGGATAACCGTTTTTATAGATGATATCGGGATTAAAAATAACGTAACCTCTATTAGCATAAAAGGCGTAGTTTATGGTCGACCTTCCTGCTGATGGTGCTCTATGTCTATGGATCCCATCCGCACTACGTTCGTAAAAATTTACGATCAGTGGATATTTTTTACTTGGATCAAAATCATCAGGCTTGACCAGTAATCCTTCTAGTTCTATATTATCTATAGAAGTCCATTTAACGAGTTCGATCGTTCCCCATCGATAATCTTTTTGCTGAGGATTAGCATCCGAGATAGCATCTGTTGTTTTAAATTTATCGGTGGTCACATAAAGGTCAGGAAAGGTTTCAAAATTTTGTCTTGTAAAAAGGATCGCCTCATCATCCTTTGCTTTTATCGGTCGAGTCGTGTAGCGATAAGCTCCGGATATTACAGGTCGTTGTATTTTTGACTTTAAGTCAATGTAACTGTATCCACTTGTTTTATCTGCTTCGTTAAAAAAATAAAGCAGCTGCTCTTTTTCGAGATCAATAAATTTTTCCTCTGGATCTAGACGTAGATATCGGTATTGTTTTTTCTGCTGGGCTCCTTTTGTTATTCGCGTAAGCGTAAGATCTTTACTCGGATCTACTTTCCAGATATCGTAATTATCATAGATATACACATCTTTATCTTCTGCAGTCCATCCCATTATTCCCTTAGAACGGGGGAGCATAGGGCGATCATTTCTGAGATCATAAAAAGAGCCCTTACTGTTATCAGTTAGAATTTTTAGTTTATTCTTTTTGAGGTCATAAGCCATCCAGCTAGTATCTCTTCTGCTAAACCAATAAACATATTTGCCATGAGGGGAAATCCGAGGGTAGGCATCTATCCCTTCCATAATCATTTTCTTTTTGCCATTTTTAGGATCGATGTGGTATACATCATAATTAGTATAACCTAGGTGAGTTATATTTTGTAGATATTTAGAGTTGTCTATTCCTACTAGTACTTTACCTTCATCTACTTCGTTCCAGTTTACTTCTTTTACCTTTTGATCCTCTAGTTGTATAAATTTATTTTGCTTGATGTGATGTATAACATTGTAACCTCTTTTTTTCTCATCATTGAGACGTACGTTTTGCTGAGTATGTAATCGTCCATCTTTGTAATTCCATACCTCTACATTTACGATTTCGTTATCTAGTAGTGAAGTGTCTTGTAGGATTTCTGGAGGCTTGATCTGGAATATGAGTTTGTTACCATCCTCGGTAAAATAAGGACCTTTATTATTAGAGATACTCCAGTCGCTAGGCATAAAGGAAGAAGCAGAATCAGCGATCATTTTAGATGATCGATTACTGTTGTTCCATAGATAGAGTTCGTATGGTCTTACGAGATTTTTAGTAGTATCTAAGTCAGCGATGTAAGATAGCTGCTTGCCGTCGTCAGAAAATTGTAGATGATTATATTTTCCTCTTTGTACTTGGAGTTTTTGAAATTTGCCTTGTCTTACATTATAGATGGAGACATGATCGCTATGTTTTGAATTTCCAGTACCTACAGCTGCGATGCCTAATTGGCTTTTAGCTAATGTATAATCGGTAACATAAGGTAGGGTATCTTCTTTTCCAGATATCAATGATCTGACGACCAGTCGCGAACCATTTTTATCTGACTCTTTTTTTACTTTAGGAATGGAAATAGTGGAGTCTCTAAGTTCTTCGAGTTGATTTACGTTTATTTCTGGTTCTGTCTTTTGTTCGTTTTTTTTAGGAGCGAGATGATAGACTAGGTGAGAGTTCCATTCCTTTCCGATTTTAAAAGAATTAATATTAGGGATTTTATCTAGGAAACGCTCTTCCATTGAGTAAATCGCCAGCGTATCTTTAGGAAAGTCTTTTTTCTTGACTTTATTACGCTTCATCACGGTAATGGAATCCTTATGTGGCTTTACGCTAAAAATTAGATAATTATCATTACTAGCAAAAGAGGCACGTGTTCCTCTTTCAAAGGTGTATGTCTTTTTATCTTTTACGCTATATAATTTTAAATGCCCGTCTGCATCTTCTGGTCCTACTTCGTAGCTCACCCATTTACCATTGTTGGAAATTTGGGGTTTGGAAATCCGATTCCAAATATCGTATACTGATTCGTCCATGATTTTTCCTTGTGTAAAGCAAAGCGGAGAAAACAGAATAAGACAAAATATTAAATTGATTAATTTCATGTAAATTGGATAATCTTGTGGACTTACAAATTACACTTTTATAGGATAAACTTCTAGATATAGCAGGTTTTGTCATTGGCTTAAAGCCAAAATTACCACATACGAATAACGACAGTTATACAGAATAAGATAAAATATGGAGTTTGGTAATTTACGTATGATGATACTCGGCGTACTTATGAATTACCTCTATGTTTATTATTGAGGGACAATCAATTCGCTAGGATGTAATTGCATCAATGTGGCAACAATCATTAGTTAATTATTTAGAAGCGTTAGAATCGGAGACTTTAAGTAATTCATTTCAAATAGCGAATGATTTATTGAGCGTAATATGTGACATAGATTTTGGTGATCCTATAAATTGGAATCGATCGATTGCTTCTCGATATAGTATGCAGGATTTTGAACTTATGAACTATTGTAACGAAAATCCCGAGTCTGAATTCCGATCTAAAGTGATTAAAGTAAAAGATGTGAGTATTTACCCGAACCCAAGTACTGTATTGACTACTATAGATATACCTAAGGATGAAATTATAAGCGAATTAAGAATTCAAGACATTCAAGGTAAAAACATCTATCAATCAAATAATATTATCAATAATCTCTTTAATTTGAATGTCAATGGTGCACCTGGTTTATATATTGTGAGAATGAAATTTGAGGATGGAGATAGTATAATTAAAAAATT
>CALLXF010000100.1 GCA_938015805.1 uncultured Saprospiraceae bacterium
CCTAATCCGTTAATGGATCAGGTAACGATCACATCAGATGTAGTAATAGATGATATTATGTGGATAGATGCCACCGGTAGAGGAGTAAATGTGACGACAGCTCATAGCGGCGTTTATAATACAGCAGATCTAGAAACAGGAAAGTATCTAGTAAAAATAAAAGTAGGCGATCAGCGGATCGTAAAACGAGTAGTAAAAATGTAAGCAACAGTCTATTAGTTTAACATCTAACCGTCTAACATCTAACTTATTAGTATTACTAGTCAAGTTCTTCTCTCATGATCCTTTCGTAGATGTCTGGTAGGCTGACCTTGTATCCTTTAGTGCGTTTGATAATCTCTCCTTTCTTATTAACAAGGAAACTCTGAGGAATCCCAAAAATCTCTAACTCTCTAGCCGTATATCCCATAGCATCATGGAAAACTGTAAAATCCCAGCCCTTAGACTCGTACATGTCAAAAATCTTATTGACATCATCAGGCTTATCAATCGAGATTGCAATAAGCTCTACATTATATTGCTCAAGCCATTTTTCATGATGTTTCTGGAATGCTTTTAGTTCTGTCACACAGGGTCCGCACCAGGTTGCCCAGATACTATATAAGTAGTTTTTATCAGGCTTTATGTAATCATTAAGGAACACAGTTTCCCCAGACGTTCCCGTCAGTAAAATATCTACTTCTGCACCTGTAACGCTGTGATGTCCTTTAGTCGGAAATACATCTTGAGCACACAGCTTATTGGTAAACAAGAAGAGAAAACTAAAAATGATATATTTCATAAAATAAAGTTCTTAGAATCTAGACTAATTAATGAATGGCTTAGTTACCATCCTTTTGATAAAAAACTAACTTTGCAAGTGCAAATTATAGTAAAAGATGAATATTTCCCTAAACTGGCTTAAGAAGTATATTGATCTCGATATGGATCCTGATAAAATATCAGAGATTCTCACTACCATAGGATTAGAAGTAGAAGGAATGCAAGAGGTAGAATCGATCAAAGGAGGATTAAAAGGAGTCGTGGTAGGTCATGTCCTGGAATGTGGTAAACACCCTAATGCGGATAAACTTTCATTGACGCAAGTCAATATAGGAAATGAAGAAAATATACAAATCGTATGTGGAGCTCCTAATGTAGCCGCAGGTCAGAAAGTACTCGTTGCTACAGTCGGAACAACGCTCTATAATGGTGAGGGTGAACCATGGAAAATAAAAAAAGGAAAAATCAGAGGAGAGGAATCCCATGGGATGATTTGTGCAGAAGATGAACTTGGATTAGGAAATAGTCACGATGGTATTTTAGTGCTAGAAGAGAATGTAGAAGTAGGAACTAAGGCAGCTACATTATTTAAACTGGAAAATGATATCGTTTTTGATATTGGGCTTACACCCAATAGATCAGATGCCACATCTCACTTAGGAGTAGCGAGAGACTTAGCGGCATATCTTAGCGTAAATGAGGGAGGGTCAGGAACAGTAAAAACCCCAGACCTATCCACATTTAAAGTAGATAATAATAAACAACCTGTAGATATCCAGATAGAAAACACAGATCTCTGTCCTCGGTATACAGGTATCTCGATCTCAGGGGTAGAAATAAAAGAAAGCCCAGACTGGATTAAAAATCATCTCCGTTCCATAGGTGTACGACCCATATCTAATATCGTCGACATTACTAATTTTATTTTGCAGGAGTATGGTCAGCCTTTACATGCCTTTGATGCGGATAAAATAAAAGATAATACCATAGTCGTAAAGACGCTTCCAAAGGACACTGTTTTTAAAACTTTAGATGAACAAGAGCGTAAGTTATCTGATGAAGATATTATGATTTGTGATGGTCAAAGTAATGGGCTTTGTATAGCTGGTGTTTTTGGAGGATTAGAGTCAGGAGTAACTGATGCTACAACTAATATATTTTTAGAATCAGCTCATTTTAATGCAGGTAATATAAGACGTACCAGCACCCGTCATTTACTGCGAACAGATGCAGCTAAGTGTTTTGAGAAAGGTAGTGATCCTAATATTACAGAAGATGCACTTAAGCGAGCGGCCATTTTAATTAAGGAACTGGCAGGAGGTACGATCACCTCAGAGATCGTAGATGTTTATCCTACTAAGATAGAACCAGTTGTGATTCAGCTTAGATATGATACGGTAAATAGAGTGATCGGAAACGATATATCTGTAGATGAGATCCATCAGATACTCAGGGCACTAAAGATGGAAATACAACCAGTAGATGATAAAAGTATCAAGGTAAGTGTACCTACCGATAAAGCAGATGTACTGAGAGAAGTGGACTTGATAGAAGAGATATTAAGGATATACGGATTTAATAAAATCACGATGCCTTCCAAGGTCATGAGCACATTATCCTTTACACAGCAGCCTGATAAAAATGCAATAAAGAAGAGGATAAATACTTATCTCGCTTCTATAGGATTTAATGAGATGATGAATCTATCTCTTATAGAATCTCGACATTACGAGAAAGTACTGCCCTTACCTACAGATAATCTAGTGTATATAAATAATACTTCTAATATACATCTCGATATCATGCGACCTGAGATGTTGCTTAGTGGATTACAATCAGTAGCTTATAACATAAATCGTCAGCAAACGGATATCCAGGTTTTCGAGATGGGTAAGAGCTATCAGAAGAATGGAGAAGATATGGTTGAGCAAGAAAAGCTGACGATCTATATCTCTGGGAGTAGCTCCTCTGAATCGTGGAAAAATGGAGACCAGCCTAAGTCTGATTTTTATGATTTAAAGTCAGTCGTAAATAGCTTACTCCAATTAATCAATGTAAACGGTTATCAGTTATCTAAGACGGATGATGAGCGACTAGTTTATGGATATAAATATCATCGTGGTCCACAAGAGATCGTAAACTTTGGTCTAGTAAAAGGAGAGATCCTTAAAGGAATGGATATAAAGCAAGATGTATTTTATGCAGAATTTGATATTCAGACCTTAATAAAAGGAATAGGAGGTAATACTAAAATAAAACCGATTAGTAAATTCCCTTCTAGTCGTAGGGACCTGGCTTTAGTAGTGGATAAGGCTGTAAAATTTGAGGATATCGTAAAGATCGCTCGTAAAGTTGATAAGAAAATCCTCAAGGATATCGGGCTCTTTGATGTGTATGAGGATGAGCAGCGACTGGGAGAAGGTAAAAAATCGTATGCTGTAAGTTTTAATTTCGAAAATCTAGAACGGACTCTAAATGATAAGGAATTAGAGAAAGTAATGCAGCAGATGGAAAATCAGTTTGTAACTAAACTAGAGGCTACGATTAGAAGATAATACATATTATAAAAAACGTGTGTTAAATATTTACGATTTTGGGTATATTTGAGTATGAGAAATTTGTCGGAGCAGATATCGACTATAGAAGACAAAGTAAAAAGGGTTCTTACTAAACTAGAAGAACTTACTAGGGAGAATAGTCGCCTGTCTGCACAGAATGAAAGGTTATCCGAGGAAATAGCACAGTTAAAATCCAAAAAACAAGAAGTAATACAGATTGCTTCACCACCGATTGTGCCGATCAGAGAGGATAAATATGAGATGATTAGGAGTGAACTGGATCATTATATCGAAGAGATAGATCAAACAATACGACTGCTTAAAGCAAGTTAATGCAAGACGATAGCTTAATAAATATGGAAGTAAATGTATCAGGAAAAACATATCCTGTACGAGTACGTCCAGACGAGAAAGTAATCGTTAAAAATATGGAAAAAGAAGTCAATGATAAAATATCAGACTTTCAGATGACCTATGCTAATCTTAATAAACAAGACTGCATATCCATGACTTTACTGACCTACGCTTTTAAAGCGAGGAAAGAACAAAGCGTATCCGCATTAAGTAGTAAACTCCTCAATTTAGAAGAAATGCTGGATCAAGCATTAAACTAATATCATCTTTATTACCTAGCTTATTTCTCGTTGGAGCGATTTTATAAATCACTTCATAATATATAAAGTGGGTAGTGCATGATGTACTTCCTTATTATTTCATCTTAAAATGAAAGCATGGAAATAACGATTGGTTTGATCATAGCAGTACTCTTAGGTGCTGTCGGTGGTTTTGCCTTAGTAGGGACATTCCTTAAAAAAGGGAATCAAAGTAAGATCGAGGAGATCAACAAAAAAGCGGACCTTACCCTAAAGGAAGCAAGGCTTACCGCCAAAAGAATGGTGGACGAAGCACAAACAAAAGCCGAGAAACTCGTTGCAAAATCAGAACAAAAAAACGAACAAGTAAAGCAACGAAAAATCCAAGAGGCTAAAGAAAAATTTGCCAAATACAGAGAAGAATTTCAAAACTTTAAATCCGAACATAAAGTGGAGATGAAGGAAAGAGAAATGACTGTAAAAGCAGATGAGAAAGATTTAAATCTTAAGAAAGCAGAATTCCAGTCGAGAGTAGACTCCGTAGCAGAAAGAGAATCAGAAGTAGAAACCATCAAAACTAACCTAGCTAAACAACTAGAGCTGGTTTCTAAAAAGAAAGAACAACTCGACAAGGCTAACGAAAAGCATATCGCGGAATTGCAGAACGTAGCTAAGCTCACTGAGGCTGAAGCCAAAGAACAACTACTAGAAGCTGTAAAAGCTAAAGCAGAAACAGATGCTCTGTCCATCCAGAAAGATGCAATTGCACACGCAAAAATCGGAGCTAATAAAGAAGCAAAGAAAATAGTGATTAATACGATCCAGAGAATGTGTGCGGAGTTTACAATCGAAAACACCGTTTCTGTATTTAATCTAGAGTCCGATGATATTAAAGGTCAGATCATAGGTAGAGAAGGAAGAAACATTAGAGCAATAGAAGCTGCCACTGGTGCAGAGCTGGTTGTGGATGATACGCCAGAGGCAATTATCATTTCTAGTTTTGATCCGATAAGAAGAGAGATATGTAGATTATCTCTTAAAAGGCTTGTGGCGGATGGCAGGATTCATCCAGCAAAAATAGAAGAGACTGTTGCAAAAGTAAAAAAGCAGCTTAAAGAGCAGGTTATAGAAATAGGAGAACGTACCGTTATCGATTTAGATATACACGGTCTTAACCCATACTTAGTCCAAATGGTCGGACGTATGCGTTTTAGATCTTCTTATGGCCAAAATCTATTAAAGCACTCAATAGAAACAGCCAATCTCTGTGCAGCGATGGCATCGGAATTAGGATTAACACCTAAGCAAACTAAGCTAGCAAAAAGAGCAGGACTCCTACACGATATCGGTAAAGTAGCAGAGGAGGATTCTGAGTTACCTCACGCACTACTTGGAATGGAAATCTGTAAAAAACATAACGAAAACCAGATCATACAGAATGCGGTCGGAGCTCACCACGACGAGATAGAAATGAATAATATCATATCTCCATTAGTGCAAGCATGTGATGCGATATCAGGAGCAAGACCTGGAGCGAGAAGAGAAATCTTAGAGTCTTATCTAAAACGTATCGGAGAGCTAGAGGATCTAGCGATGAGTTACGATGGGGTACAGAAAGCTTACGCAATGCAAGCCGGACGTGAACTAAGAGTAATCGTAGAAAGTGATAAAGTAACAGATCAGTATGCTGACGATCTAGCATTTATGATCTCTCAGAAAATACAGGATGAGATGCAGTATCCAGGACAAGTAAACGTAACTGTTATAAGAGAAAAGAGAGCAACCGCCGTAGCGAGATAGGTAACGGATTATAAAATAATAAGAAAGCCTTCTGCAATTCGTGGAGGGCTTTTTTGCATTAAGATGTAGTGGTTAGAGGACGGATAAAATAGCTGCATGCTACAAATAGCTGACTGTTTTTGTAGTGCCTTGTAGTACGCGATTAACCATATAAAAGAAATCCTGTAAATACTTACAGGCTAAAAATATAAGTTGGGATATAAAACCACCTAATAAAGAATCATTACTACTAATGAACCTTTTAAATCTTAATTCAGTCAGGAGAGCCTCTGTAATTAAATTCAGATTTTTCCAAAGCCTCATCCGTAAACAAAACAAACAATAAGCCGTACATCATTCGGCAAAAGCCGAACAAAACATAATTTTATACTTACCGACAAGCATTAGCCGCATACATCTTAAGAATTTTCTATAATCTTAAAATAAATAGCATTAGTACACTCTTATAGAGCCTTTTATAAATGCAAAAAAATGTAAAATGTAGTTCAAAAAAAGGGTAAAATAAAGGATGTAAACAATAGTTAATAACTACCTTTGCAGCTTATTTAAAGGACCTTTGGATGCGTAAGATATTTTTAAGTCTTTTTTGTTGTCTAGCGTTGAGTTTCTGTCTAGTAGCTCAGCAAAATAGTGGGCACTCTCATGACGGCCATGATCACAGTAGTCATGATCATTCTGGACACGACCATTCGGGTCATGATCACAGCAGCCATGATCATTCTGGGCATGACCATAGTAGTCATGATCACGGAGGTCATGCTCATACAAATAATATAACTACTCCTTGTGGTTCTGCAGCTCAAGTTATCCATCACGAAGGATACGATCCATCTGCGACAGCCATACATCATATCTCAGATGCTAATGTTTTTACGATCATGGATATGATTCGTATTCCGCTACCTATGATTATTTATAATAAAGATCGTGGGTTGGAATTTTTTATGTCTTCTAAGTTTTCTGCGGGACATCATGATGATGGTCATTATGGCTATAAGGATTATGTGATGATGCATGGAAATATACACAGATTAAAATGTCCAGGATTTGCAGATCAGGATCATTATGAGGTAGCGGGGTTTGATGTTCAGAAACATAAAGACGCAGCGGGTAAAGATCATGAGACACCATATGCAATCATCGGAGGGAAAGCATACGAGATAGAACAAAAGACAATATGGGATGGTGGATTACTAGGAGGAGGAATTACTTCTTTTTACGATCTGAGTCCGACTAAGAATGTTGTGAGTATGATATTAGTTTGTCTATTGTTTTTCTTCTTATTTAGGAAAGCAGCTAAGGCTTACGCCAATAGGGTAGGACAGGCTCCATCTGGTATACAATCCTTTTTAGAACCAGTGGTACAGTTTATCAGGGATGATGTAGCAGTTCCATTTATAGGAGAAGGTAAATACGAGAGATTTTTTCCATTATTATTAACGATATTTTTCTTCATCCTCGGACTAAATCTGTGGGGTCAAGTTCCATTTTTAGGAAGTGTAAATGTTACAGGTAGTTTAACAGTTACAGCAGTGCTAGCGATTATCGTATTCCTTATTTCCAATTTTAATGGAAATAAACACTACTGGCAACATATATTTAATATGCCTGGTGTTCCATGGTTTGTAAAAATCATACTTACTCCAGTGGAGCTATTAGGAATGTTTATTAAGCCACTGACATTAATGTTAAGGCTAGCAGGAAATATCAGTGCAGGTCATATTGCGATACTGAGTTTTGTGGGATTGATATTTATATTTGGAAATGCGGGTCAGAGTATGGCGGGAAGTATCACTGGTGTAGCTATGGCTATTCCATTGACCATATTTATGATGGCGATAGAGTTGATAGTGGCCTTTGTACAGGCATTTGTGTTCACGCTTCTTGCGGCTTCTTATATTGGAGCAGCTATAGAGGATCATGATCATCATTAAGAATTTTTATTAATCATTTATATAAATCATTTTAAAATGACAGGAACGTTAGCAGCAATTGGAGCCGGGCTTGCCGTAATAGGTGCAGGTATCGGATTAGGACAAATTGGTGGTAAAGCAGTCGAAGCAATCGCAAGACAACCAGAAGCATCTGGGGATATCAGAGGAGCGATGATTTTGATGGCAGCCTTTATGGAGGGAGCGGCATTGATCGCTATTCTATTGGCTTTCTTTATCGGATAATTCCAATTGTAAAAAATGTAAGGGACTAGCCAAATACGGTTGGTAGAGTAGTTAGTCCCCTTTTTAAATTTTAGAAAAATGAACGTAACACTAATATTTCTTACAGGATTTGCTCCATTCCAGCCTACTCCAGGTTTAGCATTATGGTCTTTGATCATATTTTTATTATTCTGGTGGTTGATGTCTAAATATGCTTTTAAGCCTATTATGGAAGGAATCAAAACAAGAGAAAATAGTATTCAAGAAGCACTAGATGAGGCCAAAAAAGCAAGAGCAGAAATGGCAAATCTACAATCAGAAAATGATGCTTTATTGGCGGAAGCCAGAGAACAAAGAGCTCAGATTTTAAAAGAAGCGACGGATACTAAAATGGCCATGATCAACGAGGCTAAAGAAAAAGCAAAATCCGAAGCTCAGAGAATTTCTCTTACCGCAAAACAGGAAATCGAAAACGAAAGAAAAGCAGCTCTTACCAGTGCAAAGAATCAAGTAGGAACGATGGCCATAGATATTGCAGAGAAATTAATTCAGAAAGAATTGAAATCAAATCCTGAACATGAAGCTTTTGTAAGTAAACTTGTTTCAGAAGTAAATTTAAACTAGAATGTCAGTAAAAAGAGTTGCCTCTAGATATGCCAAGTCTTTGCTGGATCTTACTGTGGAAAGAAATGAAACAGATAAGGTACTCTCTGATATGCAATATTTTAAAGAGGCCTTAAAATCTAAGGACTTACTAAACATGGTAAAAAGTCCGATTATAAATTCTTCTAAAAAAGAGGAAGTTTTTAATATCCTATTCAAAGAAAAATTCGATAAGACCACAATGGGTTTTATTGATATCGTTCTTAGAAAAGGAAGGGAAATGTTTTTGCCAGAAGTAATCGAGGAGTTTGTATTGCAACATAAACTCATGCAAAAAATGAGTCAGGCAAAACTAACAGTAGCGTCAGACATATCGCAATCACAATTAGATGAGATAAAATCTAAGCTTCTCACTAGTAATATTACTATGGATAAATTAGAACTCGATGTGGTAGTAGATCCGAGTATAATAGGAGGGTTTATTGTGGAAATCGGTGATAAACTATACGACGCTAGTGTCAGACATAAATTAGGAAAACTTAAAAAAGAATTTGCGGGTAACGACTTCGTTGCCGCGATATAAATTTTAGATAATACAAAATCAAGAATCATGATTGATGTAAAACCAGACGAAATATCAGCAATATTAAAACAACAGTTAGGTGGTTTTAAAACAGAATCCGAATTAGAAGAAGTAGGAACTGTATTACAGGTAGGAGACGGAATTGCTAGGGTATATGGTCTTACTGCTGCGAGAGCAGGAGAACTAGTAGAATTCGAAACCGGTGTTCAGGCGATTGCATTGAACCTAGAGGAAGATAACGTAGGGGTGGTACTATTAGGTACTAGTGACGGGATCAGAGAAGGATCTACTGTTAGAAGAACAAACAAAATTGCGTCGATCGATGTAGGAGAAGGATTTGTAGGGAGAGTGGTAAATCCATTAGGAGCCCCGATAGATGGTAAAGGCCCGATCACAGGTGACAAGTATGAGATGCCGTTAGAACGTAAAGCTCCAGGTGTTATCTATAGACAGCCAGTAACAGAGCCATTACAGACGGGAATTAAAGCGATCGATTCTATGATTCCGATCGGTAGAGGTCAGAGAGAGTTAATAATCGGTGATAGACAAACGGGTAAAACAGCCGTTGCTATCGATACGATTCTTAATCAAAAAGAATTTTATGATGCAGGAAATCCTGTTTATTGTATTTATGTAGCCTCAGGTCAGAAGTCTTCTACAGTAGCTCAAGTAGTTAAAGTTTTGGAAGATAATGGAGCGATGGCTTACACGACGATAGTTTCAGCATCAGCGGCTGATCCTGCAGCATTACAGTTTTATGCACCATTTACTGGAGCATGTATCGGAGAGTTTTTCAGAGATACAGGTAGAGCGGCATTGATTGTTTATGATGATTTATCTAAGCAAGCAGTAGCGTATAGAGAGGTATCACTTCTACTAAGAAGACCTCCAGGTAGAGAGGCATATCCAGGGGATGTATTTTACCTTCACTCTAGATTATTAGAAAGAGCAGCTAAAGTTATAAACGATGACGGTATCGCTCAGGAGATGAATGATCTTCCAGAATCATTAAAGAAATCTGGTCTAGTAAAAGGAGGAGGATCGCTTACGGCACTTCCGATTATCGAGACACAGGCAGGTGATGTATCTGCATATATTCCGACTAACGTAATATCGATTACCGATGGTCAGATATTTCTAGAGTCTAACCTATTTAACGCCGGGGTAAGACCAGCGATTAACGTGGGTATCTCAGTATCGCGAGTAGGAGGATCTGCACAGATTAAATCTATGAAAAAAGTATCTGGTACACTTAAGTTGGACCAGGCACAATATAGAGAGCTAGAGGCTTTCGCCAAATTTGGATCTGATCTAGATGCTGCTACGATGAATGTAATCGAGAAGGGTAAGAGAAACGTGGAGATTCTAAAGCAACCTCAGTACACACCATTTTCTGTGGAGAAACAAGTAGCGATTATCTACTTAGGTACAAAAGGTTTACTAAGAAAAGTTCCTGTAAATAAGATCAAAGAATTTGAGGAAATGTTTTTAAATACATTGGAGCAAAGACATCCAGACGTATTGGCAACATTTAAATCAGGTAAACTAGATAAAGAAGCAACTAACGCAGTAGAAGCACTGGCGGCAGATTTATCTAAACAATTTAGCTAGGCTAATTTGGAAATTTGTAAATGATATAGTTTGAATATTTTGTTTCAACTATTTCATTTTAATAATGAGTTTTCAAATTAGATATGACATCAGATAGACTAAATTTTGTTGTTTAGTTAACCTGAAAGCTTATTACACTGAGTAAGAATATTAATTGCAAATTAACAAATAGACACATTTATATATTAAATTATGTCAGGACAGTTAAAAGAAGTACGAGGAAGAATTACATCTGTAAAATCTACACAGCAGATTACTAAGGCTATGAAAATGGTTTCGGCAGCAAAGCTACGTAAAGCTCAGAATGCCATTACAGAAATGCGACCTTATGCAGATCGATTAAATAAAATGTTGATAAACATTTTGTCTAATTTAGATGGTGAGGCATCTACCTCTTTTGGAAAGGAACGTCCTGTAGAATCTGCATGTCTTGTTATTATCACTTCGGATAGAGGATTATGTGGTGGATTTAATACTAACATAGCAAAGGAGGCGATCAAGGTAATCGAAGGGAAATATGCAGAGGTATATAAGGCCGGAAAGCTGACTATTATGCCTGTTGGTAAAAAAGGATTTGATGCCTTAAAAAGGAGATACGAAAATGCTACGATAGATAAAACCTACATAGGTTTAAATAGTAACCTGGACTGGGAACATATATCGGAAGTTCCTAACCTATTAATGGAATCTTTTACTAATGGGACTTTTGATGATATAACCATATGTTACAGTAAATTTAAAAATGCCGCAGTACAAGATCCTTATGCTGTGCAGTATCTTCCTGTCGCTAAGTTAGAGCCAGTAGAGAAAGAAGGAGATATAAAAGATACCAAGTCAGATTATATTTTTGAGCCAGATACTAATACCTTATTAGAGAATCTAGTTCCTAGTATTTTGCAGACCACATTCCAGAAATTCTTATTCGATAATAGAGCAGGGGAACACGGGGCTAGAATGTCAGCAATGGATAAAGCAACAGAAAACGCAGAAGATCTTATGAACGAACTAAAGATATTCTACAACAAAGCGAGACAAGAGGCAATTACAAAAGAGCTATCAGAAATCGTAGGTGGAGCTGCTGCACTAGGAGGATAATAAAAATCACAATAAAAATTGTATTACATAAGAGGCTGTCTCGTAAGGGATAGCCTCTTTTCATTTTAAGTTGTGATGAGCCATGAGACTTCATAGCACTTATATAGCATTTGATTGGTTCTGACCTTTGGTGAGTTCTCAGGTTCTAGATATAAATAAAAAGGTCTAGTT
>CALLXF010000101.1 GCA_938015805.1 uncultured Saprospiraceae bacterium
CAAAACAAAAAAGGAGAAGAAACTATCGTATGTAATTCTAATTTCCAGTACATGTACTGGAACATGAGTCAGCAACTGGCTCACCATACAGTAAACGGATGTAACATAAATGTAGGAGACCTATATGGTAGTGGAACGATCAGCGGTAAAAGCAAAACAAGTTATGGTTCTATGCTTGAACTATCATGGAAAGGTTCTAAACCTCTAAAAATGAAGGATGGCACTACACGTAAATTTATAAACGATTATGATACCGTAGTAATGAGAGGACATGCAGAGAAAAACGGAATCCGTGTAGGTTTTGGGGAAGTGACCGGCAAAATTTTACCAGCAAAAAAATAATTATGTGGGTGATGTTTTTTCAAAATGTCCCTTGAGCATCCATAAACAAAGTCCAGATAATATAGACATCGCTGCAGCTACATTCCAATAGGTATGATATCCTATTCTTTCTACGATCGGGAGTCCGGATACCGGTGCCAGTGCAAATGCCATAGCAAACATCATCGAGACTACTCCCATGTATTTACCTTGGTTCTGATCGTCAGCTCTACGCATTACTAGAGAAGGAATCAGTGGAAAATTTATCACCTCACCCAGAGCTACTAGCACACTGTACAGCAAGATAGCTACTAGAGGATTATCAAATAAACTTAATGACGCATAGCCGAGACCGATTAATATTGCTCCTGTAACTAAAGGTTTAAAAAATTTATTTTTCTTTTCTATGATATAAACCAGAGGCATCTCTAATGCAAAGACTAGTAACCCATTTAAGGTAAAGAAAGCTCCTATCAGTTTTTCATTCATTAGAATTTCTTCTTTAAAATAAACTGGAACAGAAAATAAGATCTGGAAAAAAGCGATCATGTTGAGTAAATTAAAAAACAAAAAGAGTAACACCACCCAATCTCGATAGGGCGACATTTTGCTCACTACGAGATCAACAGGTCTCGCTGTTTTCTCCTTACGATGTGCTAATACAAATTGTAAAACCATAACTGCAATAAAACACGTCATCCCATCAAAGACAAATAATGCCTTATACCCGATATAGAAAGCCATAAATCCTCCCAATGCTGGACCGATGGCGACACCTAGATTTATGGCCATTCTTAAAAGAGAGAAACCTCTAGTTTTATTTTCTGGTTTACCCCACAGTGCTACTCCGCTAAACGCAGCAGGACTAAACATACTAGAAAAAACTGCTGTAAGAGCTAGCCATAGGCTAATTGCAAATAAGGACTGGAAAAAAATAAGACATATAAAACCAATACCTGTTCCCGTTAGACTAAGGGTCATTACCTTGAAATTACCGATGCGATCTGATAAATAACCTCCTACATTAGATCCGATCATTGCACCTAACCCAAAACATAAGAGAGTTACACCTGATTCTCCTTTAGTAAATCCTAACTGTGAGGTCAGGTAAACACTCATAAAAGGGATGACCATTTCCCCACATCTATTTACAAGATATATCAATGCGATCTTCCAGACATCTACTGATAATCCGCTAAATGTTTTTTTATATAGTTCTAATACTTTCATAAATAAAAAAAGCCTTGTTGACAGTGCATCAACAAGGCTATATCTTTTAAAAGATCAATAGGCGAGTATCAGCAGCGATGCTTGATGGTACACTTATATGATCTTCTTAATTTCATTTCTACTATTTCTACTATTTCTACTATTTCTACTATTTCTACTATAAAGCTAGACATAATTTTCTAATCTATTATACCTCTTACAAGTATTTAATTTTTACCAGATTTAATGTAAGGCTTTTTTCGCTAGGTACAAGTATCTCATCTTTAGATAACTGGATTGCATCTCTAAATCGTAAACGTAGATTTTGGTAATCAGTACTCATCACACTATTCCGCTCATGATCTCCTACTGGATCTATCACATACTCACTTACGGTATTATCTTTTTTTATCTCATCGTTATATAATAGCCTTAATCTAGAGGGAGTCTTAAACATAAAATAAGAACCATATACATTATCATCGTCTTGAGAAAATTGTTTTTTATGCAATACTTTGCTCCAGTGTATTTTTCCCTCAGGATGAAAAGAGAACATGATGATGTTTTCGTTATAGTAATCCTTCCACATATTGTTTTGCAATTCGCTACGCCTATTATATCCGTTATAATACGTTCTTCTAGATAGCTCTTTTTGCATTTCCGTAACTAATAAAAATCCTCCATCTCTTCTAAAACTGATGTTATTTATTTTGTAGTGCTGTAACTCTGTTTCTTTAGAATTGAGTTTTCCATTGACTTCCGTCAATAGGCTTTTACTGTAAGGAATAAAATTTATTTTATGAATGCCTATAATATCTGTAGCACTAGATTTTAGATAAAAATAACCAGAAGAAGAAAGTTTATTTTTTTCATGATATAATCCTGCCACTAAAATGTTTCTATTATACTCATCAAAGGAGAGGGCTATATCCGAACTTAAGATTCCAGACAATTCCATCTTTATTGTTTTGACTTCGCTTACCTCAGGACTTACAAAACTGATATCAGCGTAATGCTCATCTTTCCTGTTTCTCCTATTGTTTTTTTCAAAGAGTAAAGCCACCTCTGCTCTATTAGTAATTAATATGTCCTTAAAATCTGAGTTAAAATTAAACTCTTCGTAAACGACGAGATCGTCATAAATGACTGTTAGACTGTCTTGGTTTACGGCTATGAGATTTATCGCATCTTTTTCATGCTTTCCATAAAGTAACACCTTGCTATTATCAGCGGAGGAAACAAAGGTAAAAGGAGCTCTAAATGTTTTACGACTATCGACATGTATCTGATTGGAATCTAGTAGTTCGATCTGATTATTATACGTTCTGGCTCTGATATATCTTTTGCCATCATCCTTAAAACCGTAATAAATCGTAAAGCTGGTATCCTGAGGAATAACTCCTAGGATATTTACGTTTCTTTTCTCAAACTTTATCTCCTGAGTTCTTTTAAACGTTAAGTCCTCATCTAATAATTCTACTTCAAAATCATTTCCTCTATCCCTAAACATAATAATATTACCATCTATGTTGCCTAGTAACTCATAGCTATAATCGTTGCGTAAATTAAACTCTTTAGAGACTGATACTTGTTGTGCAGATACCAAAATACTCCCGCTTAACAGCAATAGAAATATTAATGATTTGAATATGTAGGGTAAATGCATAAAGCAAATTAACTTTGAATCTTTAATATTGTTCAAAAAAACAACAAATAGCAAATTTTAGATCAATCAATTATGGCTGTTAAACAATTAATCGAGTGTGTTCCTAATTTTAGTGAAGGAAGAGATATGTCTATCATCAAACAAATCACTGATGAAATAGAAAAAATAGAAGGTGTAAAATTGTTAGATGTAGATCCTGGCAAAGCGACAAATCGTACAGTTGTCACTTTCGTAGGCGAACCAGAGCCAGTTATAGAAGCCGCATTTATGGCTATAAAAAAAGCCTCTGAGATTATCGATATGTCTAAACACAAAGGAGAGCACCCTAGAATGGGAGCTACTGATGTTTGTCCGCTTATACCGATTGCTAATATTACTATGGAGGAAACTGCAGCTTATGCGGTAGCTTTAGCTAAAAGAGCGGGATCAGAACTAGATATTCCTTTCTACTTGTACGAAGCAGCAGCTACTAAACCGATACGCAAAAACCTAGCAACTGTAAGAGCGGGAGAGTATGAGGGTCTAACCCAAAAATTAGCAGACCCTAAATGGAAACCTGATTATGGACCAGCAAAGTTTAATCCTCGTGCCGGGGCTACAGCTATCGGAGCCAGAGATTTTTTGATCGCCTATAATGTAAATCTTAATACTACATCAGTCCGACGTGCAAATTCTATAGCCTTTGATATAAGAGAAAATGGTAGACTAAAAAGAGAAGGTGGAAAAATAACGGGTAAGGTTTTAAAAGATAAAAAAGGAAATCCGCTACGGACAAAGGGGAAATGTAAAGCCGTAAAGGCAATCGGATGGTACATAGAAGAATATGGTGTAGCTCAGATCTCTATGAATCTGACTAATATAAAACTCACCTCTTTACACAAGGCTTTTGAGGAAACTTGTAAGAGTGCTGATAAAAGAGGTATCCGTGTAACGGGATCTGAGATAGTAGGTCTTGTTCCTTTAAAAGTAATGTTAGATGCTGGTAATTACTTCCTAAAAAAGCAGGAACGGTCTACTGGAATCTCAGAAAGAGAAATTATACATATCGCTGTAAAATCTCTGGGCTTAGATGAGCTAGGTCCTTTTGATCCGGAAAAAAAGATAATCGAGTATGTCCTAAAGTCAGATAATAAAAGACCTCTCGTAGCTCAGACACTTAGACAGTTTGCAGATGAGACCGCTTCAGAAAGTCCAGCTCCAGGAGGTGGAAGTATCGCCGCATATGTAGGAGCGTTAGGTGTGTCTTTAGGAACAATGGTTGCTAATTTATCTAGCCATAAAAGAGGATGGGATAGTAAGTGGGAAACTTACTCTAATGTAGCGGACGAAGGACAAGATCTAAAGGAAGAATTACTCTATTTAGTAGATGAGGATACTGCAGCTTTTAACCAGATCATTACTGCGTTCAGAATGGCAAAAAATACCGATACAGAAAAGGCGGATCGCAAAGCGGCCATTATTGCTGCGACTAAAAATGCAATCGATATTCCGTTTAAAGTAATGACCACTTCTAGTAAGTGTTTTCCACTTCTAAAAAATATGGCTAAGAATGGAAACCCTAATTCGGTTTCTGACGCTGGAGTTGGAGCTTTATGTGCAAAAACAGCAGTCCATGGAGCCTATCTTAATGTATTGATCAATTGTAAAGATTTAGAAGATCAGAAGTACGTGGATAAAACATTGGCAAAAGCCAAAACCATTTTGAATAAAGCGATCGCCTCGGAAAAAGAAATATTAAAAATCGTAGCATCAAAAATATAGTCTGACTACTCTATAAATTATAACTGGTCTAGGCTGTCTATAAAAGTCTTGCAGGTGATGAGTAATAACTCTTTACCTACTTGAGATATATCTGCCTCTTCTCCTGCAAGGGTATCTTCCACAAAGGCTAGCAGATCCTCTTGCTTATAGTTATCAAAATAATGATCTAAAACTTTTGCAAAATTTTTATTTCCCAGTTCGTTTACGACAGACCAGTTTTTTTCGTCGTTTTCTTCTATGGTTTGAGCCTCTATTTCCTCTGTCTCCGTCTCACTATCTACTGCCTTCCATATGACTAATAATAAAAACATCAATGTATCGAACTCTTCTTCTCGTAATAACTTAAAGTTTTCTGAAGCAATAAATTGTATTAAAGAGGGCTGATGTTCAGACAGTTCTACGATATACATATCAGGATCTTCTTGCTGGATCTGGTCTATCGTTTTGTCTATAATTTTTTCGGATATAAATTTCATGTTTTAGTAACCTTCTACTTCTTGAACAATAAAAAAACCTTCCTCTCCTTGCTTCTGATATAAAGGCATGAGTATCCTTCCGTTTACAGAAGCATAGATGTCGCCATTGACGGAAGTCGCCAGTAGCTCCCCTTTTTTTATAGACTGGAAGTTTTTATAATCTGGTAACATTTTAAATTTATCCTCCGGTGAAATAGAAAATCGTTCTACTAGGTTTACAACTTTAGGTAAGTCTTTAGAATACTCAATCAGTATTTTATCATGCCTGTTTTCTACATCTTCAGCTCGTATACAGCCGATTGTCCGCATACAATTAGTAATCGCAGCGATGGCTCTGTTTACAGACAAATCCTCCTGATGCTGTCCTGACTCAAAGGTGACTGCGGTAATAGGAACATCAAAGTTTCTAGAGTTAAAATAATGTAAGGTCGTTCCTTTAATTCCACTGAGCAAACCGACGATCACGGGAGCGTGCAATTCCATAGCAATATCGATACTCTCCTTATCATCTGTAGCAATAGAAAAAATACCACCACTGGATGAGGTAGTGTGTAAGTCTAGGAGTATGACACGATCTGGCTGGATCTGTTTAATATGAGTTTCTATACAGTCTATAAGCTCTTTTATTTCTAGCTCTTCCGATCCTAATTCAAAAATTCCTTTATGTTTTATTTTTTCTATGATCTCCGGAGTAAACATACGATTCATGTCACGAGATAAAAATCGCTTACGCAGATGTAAAGCTCTCGTATTTCCTACTAATCCTAAAAACGTACCTCTAAAACTAAAAGCGGGATTAGTAATCGGTTCTACCTCTAGCATTTTACTCATCAGGTCTATTGCTCGTACACCTGCAGGCTCATTACCATGCATAGCTCCTATACATATAAGTAAAGGCCCATTTTCTACACCTTGATGTTTTCCTATTATTCTATCTGTCATCTTACGACCTCTAATATAAATCAAGTGTTGTGACTTATTATATAGATAATGATTTCATATAGAACTTATAAATTTGTTATTTTTAGGAGCAAAGTAAATCCCCTCTTTTTTTAAGTCTAACAAGTAA
Source organism: uncultured Saprospiraceae bacterium (assembly GCA_938015805.1). Lineage (GTDB taxonomy): Bacteria > Bacteroidota > Bacteroidia > Chitinophagales > Saprospiraceae > JAHDHU01. The sequence goes on from CALLXF010000101.1 coordinate 6,503, forward strand.
TCAATGAAAAATCTACTTTTATTGCCGGTAATAACTTTTGTTCTACTGACCTCTGCTTCTTTGTTATACAGTCAAAACCAATCATGGAATATGATGGAAGTAGGATCATATGATCCTATAGGCGAAGATTATAATGATGTATGGGGGTTTGAAAAAGGAGGTAACGAGTATGCGGTTGTTGGAAGTGTTTCCACTATTTATGTGATAGATGTAACGGATTGCACGGATCCACAGGAAGTGGCCTCTTTCCAACCAGACGGAAGTAATAATATCTGGAGAGATTTTAAAACAGCTAACGACCATATTTATGCTGTTTGTGATAACTGTGGTGAGGGATTAGTCATTTTAGATTATTCTGGATTACCAGGAGGCTCAGTAACAGAAGTATATAGTGATACAGAGTTTTTTACTCGTGCTCACAATATTTATATCGATGGGGATTATTTATATGCCGTAGGAACAAATACTGAGCCGGAAGGAATCGTAATTTTAGACATCTCTGATCCTGATAATCCGGTTCTAGAAGAAAATGTAAATCTCGATATCCAACGTCATGGAGCGGCTACATCCACAAATTATTACATACACGATATTAACGTAAAAAATGATATAGCATACTGCAGTCACGGTAACTGGAGTCATTTTGCAGCATGGAATGTAAGTGATCTTAGTGATATCAAATTTATAGCATCTTACGAGACTGGAAATTATACACACAGTAGTTGGAATACAGATAATGAAGACATAGCTTATGTATGTGAGGAGGTCCCTATCGGACTTCCTGTACAGATTTTATCCCTCGATGATTTAGGAGGTAATAATCCTGGAATCTTTTTTGAAGGCGATTTTAAGGATCCTCTAGAAGCACCTAATGCTACTAATAATAGACCTCATAATCCATTTGTAAAAGAAGACACTTTATTTATTTCATACTATCATGATGGCATCCATGTGTACGATATAAGTGATGCTGATGATCCCGAGCACATAGGATATTATGATACCTATTCTGCAAATGATGGGGGTGGATACTCTGGTTTTGAAGGAGCATGGGGAGTATATCCTTTTTTATCATCAGGATGTATACTCGTCAGTGATATATCTTCAGGTCTCAGGACGATCAGGTATTCTGTTGCCGTACCTGTAACATGGAGTGGCATAAACGCTAGACTTAATGAAAAAAATGATGGTCTTATCAGCTGGTCTACTGCCAGTGAAATAAATAATGATTATTTTGAAATACTCAGAAGTACTGATGGCAAAATATATCATACCATAGGAGAAATAGATGGATCAGGAAATAGTGCTGTCGAAAACCATTATACTTTTACGGACAAAAGAGTAAATCAAGGTAATAACTTTTACAAAATAAGACAGGTAGATTATGATGGTAACTCTTCTTATTCTCCCACTAGATCCATTCGACTACAGTCGAATGAAGAATCGTTTACCATAAGCCCTAATCCTTCTCCAGCAACAGAAATAAAAATTTATACCACTGCTATTTCTGGAGATATAGACTTTTATCTATACGACGGCATGGGTAAAAAAATAGATCATCTTGCCAGATCACTAGAGCAGTCAGACCATCTCACTTTGAGACCTAGTGAACCATTGGAGAATGGACAGTACTATATAAGAATGTATAGTGGATATCATCTTATCGATACAAAAGCAATAACGATAATAAACTAACATATTACTGTTTTTTATAATGTTTGGCACAGGTTTTGAATTTACATAGCCAAACCGTATTGAGATGAAAATAGTATTATTATTACTGTTTCCCATGATATTTGTATTATCCCCTATCAAGGAAACAAACCTTTCCAAAAACTATATCGATAGATATAAGGAACTAGCCGTTGTAGAAATGCACCGTAGTGGCATACCTGCCAGTATTATTCTTGCCCAAGGGCTCCATGAGTCTAATTATGGAAGAAGTCCATTAGCCACTAAAGCTAATAATCATTTTGGGATCAAGTGTAAAAACTACTGGATGGGCCAGCGTTATTACCATCTAGATGATGACTATGATGATCAGGGTAAAATTATGGAATCTTGTTTTAGAAAATATGAGCAACCATTAGACTCCTATGTAGATCATTCTAATTTTTTAATGAAGTCCAGTCATTATGCTAATCTTTTTAACTACCCTAACACTGATTATATCAGTTGGGCAATAGGATTAAAAAAAGCCGGTTATGCTACTGATCCTAAATATGCAGAAAAGCTAGTAAAAAAAATAGAGCAGTATGAACTTTATCAATATGACTTCTGGCCTTACCCACTAAAAGAAAAATTAAACTAACAACAGATTTTCACTACACAAGCAAGCATATTAGTGACTCATTCTTATACTCCCTATAAGTATAGGAAAAACCATTGCACTAACAGCCAAAGTTATCAGATAACTAATTAGTCTCAGGGTAGAAACCCTATCATAAATAGAACTCTACTTTCCTGATCTTTCTGATGACTTTGGCTTTTTTACTAGCTTGTTTTCTCTACTCTCTTTATACTCCCTCCTATTCCTAGCTAGATCCATAGCAGTATATAATGCAGATCTAAAAGAAGAAGGATCCGCTTCGTTTTTACCCGCTATATCATATCCCGTTCCATGATCTGGAGATGTTCTGACGATCGATAATCCGGCAGTATAATTTACGCCCGACCCAAAAGTCAATGCTTTAAATGGTACCAACCCTTGATCGTGATACATAGCCAAGATTCCATCAAATTTTCTATAATTACTAGACCCAAAAAAACCATCCGCTGCAAAAGGTCCTACCACATGGACATTGTTTTTCTTTGCTTCTATCACGACAGGTCTGATGATCTCATCATCCTCTGATCCGATAACCCCGGAATCCCCAGCATGAGGATTTAAACCTAGTACTGCGATAGTCGGTTTATCTATTCCAAAATCTTCGATCAAAGTTTTGTTTAAAATCTTAAGCTTCTTTACGATCTTCTCCTTAGTTAATGTCTCAGGAACATCCTTTATCGGCAAGTGATTAGTAGCCAGCGATATCCTTAGTCCATCAGATACCATCATCATGAGACTCTCTGATTTACCTAGCTTATCGGTAAAAAATTCTGTATGTCCAGGATATGGAAAATTTACTAGTCGCATGGCTGCTTTATTTATCGGAGCTGTAACGATTGCATCGAGCTTGTTTTCTTTGATATCATTTAAAGCCCGATCCATAGCAATATGAGCACATTTACCACCCTCCTCATGAGCCGTACCTAAGTTGATCTGTATGTTATCATCCCAGCAATTAACCACATTTATTTTTTGACTAGACGCTTTTTCCGCATCCGATATCGTAATAAAAGAAAAATTATCTGGTTTTACGATATTCTTATGATAAGAGATAACCTTAGAAGATCCATAGATAATCGGAGTACAAAACTCTAGCATTTTAGGGTTGTCCAGTGTCTTTATGATCACCTCTGGTCCGATGCCATTTATATCGCCTATTGTAATACCTATTTTAAGTTTTCGCATTATTTCAGTTTAGTAAGGGCGAAGATAAGTAATTTAGAAGTCCATTATACTCTATTTTATTGAAAGCCAAAAAAGCATTAGGTCAACACTTTTTAATAGACGAGTCTCTTTCTCGACAGATCGCCTATTCTCTGCAGTCATTACCGACGTGTAAAAACGTCCTGGAAGTCGGTCCCGGAAAAGGAATTTTAACCCAGTTTCTAATCGAACAAGGATTTCCTTTTAAAGTCGTGGAACTAGATAAAGACATGGTCAGCATACTAATCAGAAGTTTTCCAGACTTACATGATCGCATCATCCATTTAGATTTTTTAAAGCTCGACTTACGTCGAATATACAACGGAGAGCCATTCCTGCTGATCGGTAATTTTCCTTATAACATCTCTACTGAGATCATTTTTAAGATGTTAGATAATAAAGAATTAATCCCAGAGGTAGTCGGGATGTTCCAAAAAGAAGTGGCCTATCGTTTTATAGCTCCACATGGCAGCAAAACTTATGGCATTACCTCTGTACTGACTCAAGCATTTTACCACGGAGAGAAACTTTTTGATGTAGGACCGATGTCTTTTAACCCTCCTCCTAAAGTAGAATCCGCTGTCATCCGTCTAACTCGTAAAGAAAATCCGATTACCTGTGATCCTAAGCTTTTTAAGCATATCGTTAAATTGGGCTTCAGCCAAAGAAGAAAAATGCTCCGTAATACATTAAAAGGTATTGTAAAGAACCCTGTCCTTTTTGAAGATAAAGTATTTACTTTGCGTCCAGAACAATTATCCGTTGCCGATTTTGAGGCACTCACCTATAAAATAGAAGAAAGTAATGAGTCTGGAAGCTAAATTAATTACCGATCTTAAAGAAGCTATGAAAGCAAAAGATCAAGCCGCACTAAGATCCATCCGATCTGTAAAAGCAGCTCTGATCAACATGAAAACAGATGGATCCGGTACAGAAATAACAGAAGAAAAAGAAATCAAATTACTTCAGAAACTAGTTAAACAAAGACAGGACTCTCTAGCCATTTACGAAGAACAAGGAAGAGAAGATCTGGCTGTTACAGAGAGAGAAGAAATCGCTGTCATTTCTAAATATCTGCCAGAACAGATGAGTATAGAGGACCTCACTGCTTTAATCAAAGAGATTATCTCGCAAACTGGTGCAGAAGGAATGAAGGACATGGGTAAAGTAATGGGAATGGCGTCAGGAAAACTAGCAGGAAAAGCAGATGGAAAAACAATATCCGCTGTAGTAAAGGAATTACTAACTAATTAATTTCTCTTCTTAAAAAATGAATAACAGCCTTTTTAGATACTTTCTGATTTACCAGATACGAATTTATAAAGATTAAGACAGACCTAGATTAGTATTTAAAAGCATCAAGGCTTTATCTAGGTCTATCTTTTTACTCTAAAGCTCGTCACAAATAGTAAATAAATCATAATACGTATTCAAAGCAAAAAGTCCCCCTGAGAAAAACTCTACGCGAGCTATCTCGTCAGCTGGCAATAATAAGGTTTCTATGGGCTGATAATGTGTCCACAAGGTATCACTAACCGTAATATGTACGCCACTGTCTATAGAACCGACTATATAAAAGGATAAAGAACTTTCATACTGTTCTATACGAGCCATAAAATCTAAGCTCAGTTCTTTATTTTCATCAAATGGCCCTACATCAAAATATAAATGTGGCCCTATACATCCTCCACAAACAACAAGACTACTATCTCCAGCAGAAGCAGGCACATCATCCGTCCGATAATACCCAAATCCCTCAAATGATGTAAAATCCTCTCCATTCTCAAACGAACTAAAAAACACTTGGTTGCAACTTGCAGACTCCGCAACTTCAGAATCATTATCCGAACAAGAAATCGTAAAAAATGTAATTCCAAAAAGTACTAAATACAATAAATTTTTCATGATGGTATGTTTATCTATTTAGGTAGACAGATGGAATGTAGAAAAAGGTTGGGTTAGAAATTGAACAGAGTCTCTCTTTAATCCTTTATTATTTTGACCGCAGTGGAGAAGTCCTTATAGTTTCTGAGAAAATTTCTAACCACCACAACAGGTATAAGATTTGTTAATGTTCTTATTACGTATAGCTCAGACAACAGAAAAGGAATCGTTATAAATTACTTATTTTAAAAACTCACTCCTACAGCCATACCGATATATTCCGCTACAGCAAAATGAGTTTTTAATATCATCGCTACATACGGCTTAAGGTCACCAAGTGGTTTTATAGGAGGATGATAAAGAGTCATCACTTTAATATGGAACGGAGTCCCAGAATAATCACTTGCAAAAGGAGTGTAAAACCCTAGCTGTAATCGACCAGAAAAATCACCAAGAATAATTTCCTCAGCGACGTATATGACTGTACGTCTAGCTCTATTGCGAGCGATTTCTTCCTCTACAAAAACAGCTAGTTCAAATTCATACACTTTGTTACTAAACTCATATTCTGCTCCTAGATGTAATTTCTGAAAATCTTTAAACCTCCAGTATCCCCCTAGAGAATAATTATAAACCGGATAATTAGGACCACCACTGACAACCCATTCAGAAAGACCGTGGGTATACATCATGTTTAATCCCCACTTACGATATCGTAAATCCTCATCTGCTTCAAAACTAAGAGGATCTATTTGCCGATCCTTTACTCTACGCTTTAGACCTAGATTTAGTCCATAAACATTTAGTCCACTATTAGGACTAGAGGTTAGTCCATTAGAAAAATGGCTAAAAGAAAAAGAAAGTGATGTGGACCAGCGATCTGAAACCGGACATTTATATGATATTTTTAATCGAGTCAGATTATTTACATGAGAACCGATCGCATTATTATCTGGATTAGTTATTGGGTTAAATTCCTTAGTTAAGTATGCTATCCCTGGAGCGTAGTGAAAATTAAGACGTGATCTTTTCCATTCCTTGATTCTAAAACTGATGCCAGGAGCAATAGCGATAGCACTTCCTAACACATCCTTATTTCCAAAAGACACATATTTTACAAGTCCCTCTATCGTAGGGTTACCCCAATATCGATGCCACGCTTTCTGACCAGAAGTTTTTGTCTGATACCAGATATCCACCCCTGTACTCACTGGTGGAATATCAAATAATAACCCATCCTTATGCCGGAGTACCTTGCCTATAAAAACGTCACCACCTAGGTAATTTTGAGAACTTGCATTCTCCGCTATACCAACAAATAAGATGCATATCAACAAGGCATAATTAGAGATCTTTTGATATCTGGCCATACATTTTTGCATCTAGTTAATAATATTCTAGGTTAAACATTAGTTAAAAGAACACAGTATTAAAAGTAAGTAAACTCTTTAAAACACTGATAATCAATATTTTAATCAATCTTAAAATTTTAACTCCTTTAATTTAGAGGAAACTTTTTGTTCTATAATTTAGTCATTAGTATTAATAGGGTGTAAATCGTATTTTTGCTAGCCCAAATATTAAAAATATAAACCTAGAATTATGAAAAAATTAGTATTCGGTTTAATGTTGTCTTTTTTGGCGACAGTATCGATAAACGCACAAAGAATTGCTGTGGTAGATATAGATGGCATATTAGAAAGTATGTCTACTTATCAAGATGCACAGGCCGAACTAGATAAAATTGCTGCTCAGTGGAGACAGGACATCGCAAAAGAGTATGATGTTATCAAAAGTCTCTACAACAAATACCAAGCAGAGCAAGTCTTACTAAGTGAGGAACAACGTAAAGAAAAAGAAGACGAAATCGTAGAGAAAGAAAAAATGGTGAGAGAGTTACAGAAAAGAAGATTTGGTCCTGATGGCGATCTATTTAACAAAAGACAAGAATTAATTAGCCCGATACAAGACAAAGTATTCTTTGCAATAGAGGATTTTGCAGCAGATAGAGGATATGATCTCATCTTTGATAAAAATGGATCGACTGGCTTATTATTTGCATCAGAAGAATTTGATAAAACAGAGTCCATCAAAAAACGAATTAAATAATTACACATAAAAATTTTAGACTTTTAAATAATTACCGATGAATAGGATCTTAAAAACAATTAGCTTTTCCCTAGTTATGTTAATGGCTATATCAGTCAGTGCCCAAAAATTTGGATACATAAACACTCAGGAACTCATCTCTCAAGTACCTGAAGTAAAAGAAGCTAACTCTAACATAGAGACATATAGAAAACAATTACAAGACAAGTATCAAAATATGATACAGTCTCTACAAGGCAAATACCAAGCTTTAGAGCAAAAGCAGGCAGGTGGAGATATATCTCCTAAAATGCTAGAAGCAGAAGCTTTAAAACTTAAGGAAGAAGAGAAAAAGATTGCGGAGTTCGAACAAAGCAGCCAACAAAAAATAGTGGATAAGTCGGAAACCCTTCTAAAACCACTAAGAGATAAAATACAAACCGCCATAGATCAGGTAGCTGCAGAAAATGGATTTGATTACATATTCGACGCAAGTCTAGGTGTGTTATTATACGCTGATAAGACTACAGATGTTAGTGCATTAGTAAAAACTAAATTGGGGATTTAAAATTTGAGTCACTCGGATTTATCACAAAACCCTATAGGTATATTTGATTCAGGTATTGGCGGCTTAACGGTCGCCAATGCTATTCATAAGCAATTGCCTAACGAAAATTTTATCTATTTTGGAGATACGGCTCATCTTCCTTACGGAGATAAGTCTGCAGATGCTATCAGGTATTACAGCATAAAAATTTCTAAGTTTTTACTAGACCAAGGTTGTAAAATGATTGTTATCGCTTGCAACTCTGCCTCCTCTGCCTCTTACGAGATTCTTCTAGATTTTTTTAAAGACAAAGCCTTATTTGTAAATGTAGTCGACCCTTTGGTAGATCATGTGATTTCTAATAAATATAATAAAGTCGGTGTCATCGCAACTAAAGCAACTACTAACTCTAATGTCTATAAGAGTAAAATAGAATCTAAAGATCAGTCTATTGCTGTAGCTCAGTTAGCAACGCCATTACTAGTTCCGATGATAGAAGAAGGGTTCCATCATGATGATATCAGCCACAGTATTATCGGCAAATATCTCTCTGATCCTACTTTAAAAAATATCCAAGCACTATTACTAGCTTGTACCCATTACCCTCTGATCAAAAATCAGATAGAAGCTTATTTTGATCATAAGATCGATGTACTAGATTCTACTGATGTAGTCTTGTTAAAAATCAAAGAACTACTGGATAAACATCAGCTCTATAATAAAGGAGAGGTTAAAGATCCAGTTTTCTATGTTTCTGATTACACTAAGTCATTTGAGGAAACTACAAATGTGTTTTATACCCAAAAGGTATCGCTTATAGAAAAGTCTATTTGGTAACTTTGTTAAATAAATCTAAAATTCGGTAATTAATATTCTATTAGTAAACCTATTGATATTTTTTACCGTCTTAAGTAAGTGTCAAACAAGCAAAACTAAAATTAAATCGATGAAAAAATATTTGTTTTTAATGGTATTCTTTATGATCGGGGCAGCAGGACAGATCTCTGCCCAAAATCAGTATGCCGATGTAATTTCCAAAACAGTAAATAGCTATCAAAAAGCATTACTAGGGAAAGATTATAAATCTGCAGCTGGAATGATCCATCCTAGAATTGTAGAAATGGCTGGTGGTCAAGAACTATATCAGAAAATAATGAAAGAGGAATATAGTCAAGGAGGAAAACTAGTAGATTTTAAAACACTAGATCCATTACCTACAGTTATGGCTGATGAGGAAATTCATTGTATCGTACCTCAAGAAGTAACGATGAAATTTGGAGAAACTAATTTTAAAGGAGTAGAACACTTATTAGCAGCATCTATAGATAATGGTAATAGCTGGTACTTTGTAGATCTTAAAACTTTTGATAAAGCAAGCTTAAAAGAATTTATTCCTTACTTTAACGATAGCCTAGATATCCCAGCAAACATCCCTCTCGATGAGGTAAAGTAAAATATTACAGACCCCCAATTAAGAAAAGCCATTTCCTTTACAGGAGATGGCTTTTTGTTTTTTAGAGAGTTCTTATTTATAAAATATGCATCTCTGATCGTACAATAGGGAATCAGTAGACTTTTTGATACTCCTCATTTATCATCCATTTACTCCACTTCCGATTATAGGTATGTACTTTATCAGTTACTTGTTCATTATTATCATAAACGGGCTGGTCCTGATTTACCCACTCAAAAATACTTCCGTATAAATTACGGACATTAGTAAATCCATTTTCTAGTAATCGTTCGCCTATTTTTTCGCTACGGTATCCTATCGAGCAATATACTACGATCGGCTGAGACTTATCGATTCCCTTTAGAGAGGTAAAATCTGGGTTTTTATAACCGATATGCACGGCATCACATAAGTGACTTGTTTCGTACTCTTTACGTTCTCTGATATCTAATATGAGATAGTCCTTAGTCTGGTCTTTTAATTCATCTACTGTTATAATAGGCACAGAGTAATCGATGTAACTATCGATCTTATTTTTAAAATCTTTCTGTGTTTTTTGAGCGATTACTGCCACTGCAGAAATCAATATTATCACTGCAATTATTATGATCTTATTCATGAGTTAATTTTTGTGGTCCTTTACCTACTTTATCGTAAATCATCTTTCCGCCTACGCAATAGGGTTGTAACACCTCTTTTATAAACGGACTTACTTGCTCCGCGATATTATCTGGATAAAGCAGATGTATATTAGGTCCTGCGTCAAGTGTAAAATAAATAGGATGTTTAGACTCTTTGCGATACTGTCTGATCTCATTTATAACGGATATCGTGTGCGGTTCCATCAGCATATAAGAGGGAGTAGAGCACATCATCAGAGCATGCAGCGTCAAGGCTTCTGACTCGACTATAGCTCCAAATTTTTCCAAATCTCCTTCTTTCATGGATCTGATGATATCCATCAAGTTCTGATTTGCCTGCATGTATCTGTTCTCTGCATATATATTACCGTTCATTAGTGCATGGCCAGCAGTAGAAGAAACAGACTTCTCTTTTCCAGATATAATCAGGATATCATCATGGAAAGTTTTAAACATGGGGTTTACCTCCTCTCCGTAAGGTATAGCATATAGATTACTACTACCCTTTATAGCGTTATGAGATCCCCATATTGCTAAGTCCGGAAAAAGAGATCTACTTGCACTTCCACTAGCAAGTCTGGAAATGTAAGAGGCTTTCGCCAATGATATTTCTACTCCTTTATGCTTAGATTCTATATCTAATAAACACATCACTAAAGCAGACATACCAGAAGCCGAGGAAGCAATTCCTGAGGAATGAGGAAATGAGTTTTCGCTTTTTATAGTCATCTGTAACTGAGTAACCCAAGGAATCAGATTTATTTGTCTAACTAAAAACTGCTCTATCTTTTGACCAAAAGCTTCATTGGGTTTACCCTCAAAAAAGAAATTAATATCTAGTTTTCCATCATCTAACTTAGGACGATAATCTATCTGAGTAATCGTATGAGCCTTGTCTAGAGTAAAGCTAATAGATGGATTTTTAGGAAGTTGTTCTCCATACTTTCCCCAGTATTTTACAAGAGCAATATTAGACGGACTCTTCCACCTTACCCGTCCTTCTTGTATGGTTCCTTCTTTAAACTTATGTCCCTCCGCGTCTATTTTCATTCTTTGGATTTTATATACTTTAGTTTGTTTTGGTCGAGAGAATAGGAAATATCAAAATCCTGCAGCACCGCATCTAAAATCTTATACCTCCCTACCTGGTATCCGGCCTTAAGATCATAACTATAAAGTTTTCCAAAGTTATGCCATGTAAATGCTTTGAATCGACCGAGATGCTCTTTTACTAGGCTATGGAAAGATGAACCTGTCTCTTTCTCTATCATCTTTATCAGAATTTTACCCTGTAACTTAGTGAGTTTCTTTAGCGGTTCCTCAAATTCAGTATTTAGCTCTGCCTCTAACCTTTTTACCTCTTTTTTATAAGCCCTTCTTTTCATGGTCTCCTTTGCATACTCTAGTTCTCTAAAAATTCGGATCGCTTCTTTTGCATAAGGATAGACTAGATTTGCATAACGACGCATTTTTAAATATTTACGATACTCAGCATCATCCTCAAATTTTCTGAGTGATGTAATACTTATGTCCTCTAAATCGGCCATGATAATGGTATCTCCATTTACGATCATAGCGGAGTAAACCTTACCCTTGAGATTTACTTTTTCTATTTCTGGTTCACTGTAAAGCACTTTTTCATTTACTATCGTGGTTGTATCTCCATCACTATTGATAATGCGATCTATTTTATTGACTCTAGTACTATCTTGAGCAACTAAAATATTGGCGAAAGCCAAAAGTGCCAGTATGTATGCTATTTTCCTCATAACTATGTTATTACTTAATAACACGATTTAATCCGCAAAGTTAGGTCTTAATAAATTCATAAAGTCTGTACTTTTGTAATTCCTTATAAAAAAAGGTAGATGCTCAGACCGATAGCAAAAATACTTTCTCTTTTATTCCATCCGCTGTTTGTGGTGACGTATTTACTATTGGTCTTATTTGCAGTCAACCCTTACCTCTTTAGTGTACAAGATGCAAAAGGCCAAGGTTTAGTTCTGATATCTGTCGTTTTTTTATCTGTGCTATTCCCGATGGTGGTGATTATCATGCTGAGATTTTTAGGTTTTATAGAAAGCTTAGAACTTAAAGATCGGATGGAGCGTATCGGACCTCTAATCGGAACGGGGTTGTTTTACATGTGGTTATACATCAATATCTATCAAAACCCAGCTATCCCAAGAGCGTTTTCGCTCATGGTTTTAGGTTCTACGATTGGTCTGTTCCTCGCCTTTTTTATGAATAATTTTTCTAAGGTCAGTTTGCATGCTGTAGGTATGGGAGGATTTGTAACTGCTATTCTACTGATCCGTTTTTTATTTTCTTATGACTTTTTTATACTAGGATTAGGACCATTAGGAACCTATAAAATACATCCTGATTTACTGGTATATGGATCGATTATTATCGCCGGACTAGTAGGAACGAGTCGATTATATTTAAATGCCCACAGTAGAGATCAAGTGATGGGTGGTTTTTTAATAGGCGTAATCGCACAGATTATCGCATTTAGATTTATGTATTAATGAGCGAATTAAAAACAGCCATAGAGGCAGCCTGGGACAATAGAGATTTACTAAAAGAAACGTCCACTCAGGATGCGATCAGAGAGGTCATAGCACTACTGGATACCGGAAAATTAAGAGTGGCAGAACCCGATGGTGATGCATGGAAAGTAAATGACTGGGTAAAAAAAGGAGTTGTATTATATTTTCCGATTTCCAAAATGGAAACGATAGAGGTCGGTCCTTTCGAGTTTCATGATAAGATTCCGCTTAAGAAAAACTATGCGGAGCAAGGCGTTAGAGTTGTCCCTCATGCTATCGCTAGACATGGTGCTTATCTAGAATCTGGAGTCATCATGATGCCTAGTTATGTAAACGTAGGAGCATGGGTCGGAGCAGGCACGATGGTAGATACCTGGGCCACTGTAGGATCATGTGCACAAATCGGTCGTAACGTACATCTATCTGGTGGCGTAGGTATCGGTGGCGTATTAGAACCATTACAAGCTACGCCGACCATAATAGAAGACGATTGTTTTATAGGATCTAGAGCCATCATCGTCGAGGGTGTGAGGATCAGAAAAGAAGCCGTAGTAGCAGCAGGAGTTACTCTAACGCAGTCTACTCATATCATAGATGTTTCTGGACCAGAACCGATCACGTTAAAAGGGGAAGTACCAGAACGATCAGTAGTAATTCCTGGATCTTACTCTAAGGAATTTCCAGCGGGTACGTATAACGTTAACTGTGCACTGATTATAGGAAAACGTAAAGAGAGTACAGATAAAAAAGTATCTCTTAATGACGCTTTACGCGAATATAGTGTAGCGGTGTAAATGGAAAAGAGATAAAAATCAATGTTTAATCCTTAGTTTTTTTTGATATTCTAAAGTGGCTTTTTCAAAATCTCTGATTGTGCTTTCTATTCCGAACTTATACAACCATCTAAAAAGAACACTGGGTCCTTTTCTAGCTCTTTCCTCAAAAGCAACTCTGGCTCTAGGATGATCCATAAAGCTTAGTAACCCTTGTTTGATTACTTTATGATCTTTATAAAATTCGATACTTTTTATATGCTTAAGGTTTTTATAACCATAATGATCGGGAGCCACTATCCTTAGAGGAGCACCATGTTCTATACAGAGCGGTCGGTCATCCATCTGATCTGCAAGCAATACATTTGATTGTAGTAGGTCTTTCAAAGGAAGACTAGTTTTATACCCGTCTTGTGCTTTTAAAACTACAAAAGTCATCTCCTCAGAGATTTTAGGCAAAATTATATGATTATAAAAATCACTAAATAAATATCCACTCCAAGTAATATTTAATTTACTCCAAGTAGTCACGCAATGAAAATCTGATACCTGTCTGGTTCGTGGCAGTGAGGTGAGTTCATCAGAAATTACAAATTTATCTAAATCACCAGCCACCAAAAATTTTACTGTTTCTGGATTTTCTGGAAAACGATTTGCATATTGAGGAAGGCCGAATCTCGGAAAAATTAATGATTCTTTCTGGCCGGGAGGTAAAGTCTTCATAATGATAGATATATGTAATCAACAAAGTACATTTTAATTATGTTTTTGTCATTTGTTATTATTACTTGTACTGTTCTTAGATATGGATCGCCTTATTCGATTTTACTTATACTTTCTTTATTATTTTTACTCTTCCTAACAATAAAAAGAATTTCAACTAGTTTTTTAGTTACATCTTTCTAATATTAGGTGTTCTCTTATATCATCATATAAAAACATAAACATGCGTAACGTCCTTTTCCTTGCTCTAGTAACTCTATTAATCGGTTGTAAAACAACAGATAAAATGATGACCGCTCCAGTGATAGAAGAAAGAATGCTGGATACTTTAACGGTCTCTGCACCTAAAGTAACTGAGGAAAAAATCTATGAACTAGATGTTTTTAGAGGATCGGCAGAGCGGACAGTGGATATTATCCACACGGCTCTAGATTTATCTTTTGACTGGGAAAAACAGCATGTTTTAGGAAAAGCAGAAATCACTGTAAGACCTTACTTCTACGATACTGATATGATCAGTCTAGATGCTGTTGGTTTTGATATCCATCACATAAAATCTAATGGCCGTGACCTTAAGTATGACTACGACGGTGCAGATATAAAAATAGACTTAGGTAGAAAATACTCTAGAGATAATCTCATCATACTAGATATCCATTACACAGCAAAACCAGAAGAAACACCAGCTGGCTCTTCTGCAGCTATAACATCAGAGAAAGGATTATTTTTTATAAATCCTCTCAATACAGATCCTGATAAACCACAACAAATTTGGACTCAGGGAGAAACAGAAAATAACAGTCGGTGGTTTCCTACAGTAGATAAACCTAATGAGAGATGTACTCAAGAAATAAAATTGACGGTACAAGATAAATATGCTACCCTTTCAAACGGTAAGCTGATGTCATCTACAAAAAATGCTGATGGAACACGTACAGATTACTGGAAACAAGATAAGCCGCATGCCCCTTATTTGTTTATGGTCGGCGTAGGAGAGTTTGCGGTTATTACAGAAACATGGAATGGTAAAGATGTGATGTACTACGTAGAACCGGAGTATGAGGCTGATGCCAAAGCCATATTTAATCACACACCAGAAATGCTAAGCTTCTTCTCTGATAAACTTAACTATCCATTTCCGTGGGATAAGTATGCACAGATCGTTGTTAAAGATTTTGTGTCTGGAGCGATGGAAAATACAGGAGCTGTAACCTTTGGGGATTTTGTACAAAATCATAAAAAGCAACTGGTCGATAATGATAATGATCTGATCGTAGCTCATGAGATGTTCCACCACTGGTTTGGGGATTTAGTAACCTGTGAGAGCTGGGCAAATCTTACGATGAACGAGGGTTTTGCAAATTACTCAGAGTACCTATGGTACGAGCACAAGTATGGAAAAGATAGAGCCGATCATCATAGACAAAATGAAATTTACGGTTACCTGGGTTCTACGCAGCGAGGCGGAGCACACCCACTGATACACTATCAGTATGAAGATAAAGAAGAGATGTTCGATGCTCATTCTTATAACAAAGGTGGATTAGTTTTACATATGTTACGGCATTACGTAGGCGACGATGCGTTCTTTGCTTCATTACATAAATATCTTAAGGATAATGAGTATACAGAAGTGGAAGCAGATGAACTTAGGCTCGCTTTTGAAGATATTACAGGAAAAGATCTTATATGGTTTTTTGATCAGTGGTATTTTTCAGCAGGTCATCCAGAGCTATATGTCATTTACGAGGTAGATAAAGAAAATAATATGCTTAATATATCCGTGGAACAGACCCAGGACGCTGAGAAATTTCCGCCGATCTTTATACTTCCTACCACTGTGGCTATTTATGATATGATGGGTAAATCTACGAGACATGATATTACCATAAATCAACGCAAACAAAACTTTAGCTTTCCTATAAAAGGTGATTTTGCATGGGCAAGCATCGATGCCGATGATGTTTTACTAGCGGAAATTATCAATAATAAAACTCCAGAAATATACGGGCATCAATTTCTAAGTTCGCCTAATTATAGAGAACAGATCCTTGCACTTACAGAGGTTAAAGAGTTGGCTACAGCCAATGTTTTATACGAGGAAGGTTTAAAGAATGATTACCATAACATTCGCCGTAAGGCATTAATGGAACTCAACAGAGATGAAAAATATAGAGGGCAAATAGAAGAAATGATGCGTAAGGATGCTCATAGTAATGTACGTGCGGCAGCCATACAATATCTATCAGAACTGACACCGGAAGCCAGTGCTATACCAGGAATTGTAAAAGAAATGAAAGGTCTGATCAAAAATGATGTTTCTTATCGTCCTGCAAATGCAGCTTTAAAATATATCTATACAATCGATAATGCAGAAGGAATAAAACTTACTAAAGAACTCTCAAATCATAAAGACAATGCTTTTGCAGGAACGATTACTGATATCTATATAGAATCTAATGACGATCAGTATCTCCCTTTACTGCTGGAACAATTTGATAACGCAAAGGGAGTAGAATTTTACTTTGCCAGTCAGAAAATGCTACCTTTCTTTAAAGAAAAGACCATTGATACTAAGTTAAAAGCTGCAGAAATCTATCTCGCACAGTCTAAAAGAGACGGACCACCATGGATGAAATTTGTTGCAAAAGAAGGGATCTCACAACTCATGGGTTCGTTAGGTGATGACCCAGCTGATGGAACAAAAGAAAAGTTTGAGCTGTTGTTAAGTCAGTTGCCTGAATAGAAACTTGATTAAGTTGGGTTTTTAGGCTAATTTTCGGTAAATTTTTAGGGCAAATTCCACTTGAGATCTGGGAATCTTTAGGACTATTGTAGTGTTATGTTTAAAGCGTAAATAAGTTCATGGCAAATCATTCAAGTAATTACGATCTACTTATTAATAAACTAGATCAATTTATCAGAAAATTTTATCTCAACAAACTCATCCGCGGTACACTGTACTTTCTAGCGGTATGCCTTGTGCTATTCCTAATATTTAGTCTCTTAGAAAATCAATTTTATTTTGAGCAAGGAGTAAGAAAAACCTTTTTCTTTTCTTTCTTAGGTGTATCCTTTGTCGGGCTAGTATATTGGATATTTAATCCTCTGCTCAAATACCTGAGTCTCGGAAGTACGATCAGTCATGAGAAAGCCGCACAGGTAATCGGAAACCACTTTACGGATGTAGAGGATAAACTTCTAAATATCCTGCAGCTAAAAAAACAAACAGATCATAATCCACTCCAAGCATCTCTAATCACCGCTTCTATAAATCAGAAATCCGAAGAGATCAAACCGGTTCCTTTTAAGTCTGCTATAGACCTGAGTAAGAATAGAAAATATCTGCGTTATGCAGTGCCTCCTTTTTTATTATTGATATCGATCCTCTTTTTAGCTCCGAGCATGATTACGGACAGTACACATCGTATCATAAATAATAACAAAAAATTTGAGAGAGCAGCATTATTTGCATTGGACGTAAGTCAAGAAAAACTAGAAGTCGTACAATTTGAAGATTATACCCTCGATGTTAAAATTTCTGGTGAAGTGCTCCCTGATGAAGTATTTATCCAATTAGAAGATTTTCAATACCGATTAGAAAAAAAAGACTTAGATCTATTTAGCTACACTTTTAAAAATGTTCAGAAAGATATAGACTTCAGTATTTTCTCTGGTAATGTAAGAACAGCATCTAAAAAACTATCGGTTATAAAAAAACCAAACCTTGCGGATTTTGGGGTAACGATAAATTATCCTAAATATCTCAATAAATCTAGAGAGTCTGTCGATAACATTGGTGATATAGTGATCCCAGAAGGTTCTAATGTGAGATGGAATTTTACCTCAGAAAACACTGATGATCTAGCGATACAGTTTAATGCTAGAGAAAAGAAACTAACTAAGAGACAGGGAGATGATGCTTTCTCCTACTCCGCTACTTTTAAAAATGATACTAATTATAAAATCTATCTGTCAAACGAACGGATTCCTAATGGAGACTCTCTGGCCTATGGTATTACAGTTATAAAAGATGAACATCCTACGATCGCTGTCGAGACATTTCAGGATAGCCTAGATAAAAACCTAGTGTTTTTTATCGGTAATGCAACAGATGATTATGGCATCAGCCAGTTATCTTTTAAATATAAACTGACTAACGCAGATGGATCTCAGCAACCAGAACAAACCATAAAAATTAAAGGCAGTTCGGGTAGAGGTGTACAGTACGACCACACGTTGGATATTAATGAATTCGATCTAAAACCAGGGCAAAATATCTCTTACTATTTTGAGGTATATGATAATGATGGTGTAAATGGAAGCAAATCTGCTAAGACCTCGGTCCAAAATTTTGCCAAGCCTACTGTTGAAGAATTCAAAAAAGAAGAAGACGAAAACGAAGAAGACATCAAAAAGAAACTAGAAGAGTCTATAGATGATGTAAAAAAATTACAGGAAGAGTATAAGAAGCTAAGAGAAAAGATGCTACAAGAAAAAGAAGTCAGCTGGCAGGATAAAAAAGAATTAGAAAATCTTCTAGACAAACAAAAAGAACTACAGAAGAAGCTTGAAGATGCTAAAGAAAAGTTTGAAAAAAACATGGAAAACCAAGATGAGTTTTCTGAACAGAAAGAAGAGATCCTAAAAAAGCAAGAAAAAATCCAAGAGATGTTTGAGGAAGTGCTAGATCCAGAAACGCAGAAGCTGATGCAGGATATAGAACAACTATTAGAAGAGCTTAATAAAGACCAAGCTCTAGAAATGATGGAAGAAATGGAGCTAGATGAAGAATCCATGGAAAAAGAAATGGACCGTCTACTAGAACTGTTTAAGCAACTAGAGATGGAAAAAGAAATTAAAGAAACCATCGAAAAGCTAGAGGAGTTAGCAAAGGAACAAGAAGAACTGGCCAAAGAAACAGAAGAAAATAAAAAACCTGAAGACGAATTAAAAAAAGATCAAGAAAAAATAAATGAAGAGTTCGAGAAAATAAAAGAAAAAATGGAGGAGCTCGAGAAGAAAAATGAGGAGCTATCTCCGCCTAAAGATATGGGCGATCCTGAGGAAAACAAGGAAGATATGGAAGAAATCCAAGAAGAGTTACAGGAAAGCCAAGAGCAATTAGAAAAGAAAGATACTAAAGGGGCTTCTGAATCTCAGAAGGAAGCCGCAGAGAAAATGAAAAAAATGGCAGGTGGTTTGCAAGAAAGTATGGAGGCGGGAGAACAAGAGCAAATGGAGGAAGATATGCAAGCCCTAAGACAGCTCTTAGAAAACTTAATAAACCTATCTTTTGATCAAGAAGATGTTATTACAGATCTCGGAGAAACTAAGTCTACAGGTCCACGATATAAAGATCTCGTGCAAACTCAGTTTAAGTTAAAAGATGATTTTGTTTTAATACAAGATAGTCTCCATGCTCTGAGTAAAAGAGTTACACAGATAGAATCTGTAGTAACAGAAAAAGTGACAGAGATAACTGGAGATATGGCAAGTAGTCTTACCTCTTTAGAAGATAGAAAAGTCAATAATGCAAATCAGACACAACGAAAAGTGATGAAAAACATTAATGACCTAGCACTGATGCTGAGTGATGCAATGGAACAGATGCAACAGGAAATGTCAGGTATGATGGCTGGAAGCCAAATGTGTAATAAACCAGGGAAAAAGCCTGGTTCTAAACCAGGAAAAGTCCCTGGTGACAAAATCTCTGAAGGTCAAGAAAACCTCAATGAGCAGATGAAGAAGATGAAAGAGTCCATGGAAAAAGGTAAAAAACCAGGAAAAGGAAAAGGAGGACAAGGAGGGATGTCTAAAGAATTTGCCGAAGCAGCTGCAAAACAAGCTGCTCTTAGAAAAGCAATGCAAGACCTCCAAAGAGAAAAGCAGGAACAAGGAAAAGGATCTAAAGAATTACAAGAGATCATAGATCAGATGGATAAAGTAGAGACGGATCTCGTAAATAAAAGATTTGATAATGATGTCCTTAAAAGACAGCAAGATATACTGACAAGATTACTAAAGTCAGAAAAAGCGGATCGACAGCGAGAGTATGATAATAAGAGAAAAGCAGAGTCTGCAAACGAAAAAAGAAAAGAAATGCCTGCATCAATAAAGGCTTATCTTAAAGAGAGGGAGTCGGAAATAGAATTATATAAAACGGTTTCTCCAGACCTGAAACCATTTTATAAATCTCTAGTAGATAAATATTATAATGCCCTAAAAGACGGAACATTTAATAACCAATAGCCCAAAATCATTACACAAAAATGAGTTTGACCATGCTAAAATTAAAATCTAGTCCTAAGTCTATCTGTAAAGTAGAAGGCTTTGTACAACGTATCGCCACTAAATATGAGATATCGGAAAACCGTTATCCGGATATTCTTATAAGCCTAACTGAAGCCGTATGCAACGCTATAGTTCATGGTAATGGTAGTAATGAAGATAAGATCGTAGATGTCACTATGGAGAAAAAAGCCCAAGGCATCAGTTTTAGAGTAAGTGATCAGGGAAGAGGTTTTGATCCTAGTAACGTTCCTGATCCTACGACTACAGAAGCACTAGAGTGTTGCGGAGGTAGAGGTGTACATATTATCAACCAGCTTTCTGATAAAGTCAAGTATCTAAATAATGGTCGTACAGTCGAAATGTTTTTTACTCTAGATAGTTAAGATATCCCCTCTCCATCAAAAATACAATTCCACTCGGAGGAGATCGTTTTTAGCCTCTCAGATCCTGATACTATTACTGCATGGCTACTTAAAGTAAGTCTAAAGGAAAGTAAGGATATAGAGAATATCAATTACATTTTCTGCTCAGACGAGTACCTACTAAATATCAATAAGCTCTATCTCGACCATGACTACTACACCGATGTCATCAGCTTCCCGATGTCATCTGATCCTATAGAAGGCGATATTTTTATCAGTATTGATCGTGTTAGAGAAAATGCAGATAACCTCAAAGTAAAATTCCATACCGAACTATATCGAGTTATGGTCCACGGTCTTTTACACTTTATCGGCTATGATGATAAAACAGAGGAGGCACAAAAAAGAATGACCACAATGGAGAATGATTGTTTAAAGATGATAGAGTAAAGTATTTATAATCTTTTCCGAC
>CALLXF010000102.1 GCA_938015805.1 uncultured Saprospiraceae bacterium
TTAGTTATGCCTTTATAATACAAAGGGATAAAAAAAAGGCACTATGTCGATTTGAGTGGGTAAAAAATATCTATTCCATTCTGATTGTCATTTAAGTTCATATTCAAATGCCTCTTTTTCTTTTGCCTTGAAGCAAAAGAAAGAAAAATTCAAGACTGTTTTGATTTCTTAACGCTCCTAAATCCTTAAAATTCTAAACAAAATAAACTCGCAATAACAGCTGATTTTCACATTATTAATTAGACTATCCCATTGGCATATCTTATTCTCACCATTCTTAGTTTTGCTCAAACACTATTTTGTTTTTAACGGATTTTAAAAATTTATCCACTAAAATCAAAAAGGTCAATCCTTACATAACTTAAAAGTATACCTAGCATTTAATCACTCACCCATTCTGATCAACATAGAGCCAAATAAGAAATAGCCATTTGCCAAATACGAGCAGATAAATCTCGTCTTTCGATTATTAATATTTCCTTCCATCTTACATATCTTCCCTTCCGTAAACTTTCTACTTGTCGTAAATGTTATACCTTTGCAATTGCAAAATTTAAAATTAAATTATGGAAACAGCAGTAAAAAACCCTGTAATGATATATACTGAGCAGACCCCTAATCCGGAGTCTCTTAAGTTTGTTACTAACAGGATGTTATATAAAGGAACAGCAGATTTTAGAGAGGCAGAACTAGCACAGGAATGGTCTCCGATCGCTACAGCACTTTTTGAATTTCCATATGTAAAAGGTGTTTATATCTGTAATAATTTTGTGACGATTACTAAGGAGTTTAATTACAACTGGGAAGATGTAATGCTTAAGCTTAAAGAGTACATAAAAAATTATGTTCAGGACGATAAAGCGATTTTAAAAGATGGTTTTGAAGAAGCCATGCAAAAAATAGAAGAGGCAAACGGTGTAAGCTATGAATACACTGGAGAAGAAGCGGCACTAGTAAAAAAGATCAAAGAACTTATCGATACTTACGTAAAACCAGCTGTAGAAATGGATGGTGGAAATATCGAATTTAAATCCTTTGATAAAGGAGTAGTAACCGTAGAGTTGCAAGGTTCGTGTAGCGGATGTCCGTCCTCATCGGTAACATTAAAAGCAGGAATAGAAGGAATGCTAAAACGTATGGTCCCTGAAGTAACTGAGGTCGTTGCAGAAATGGGATAAGAAAAGATAAGAAGTAACGGCAAAAAATAGATCAACTGATTCTACCTTA
The DNA here is from genome assembly GCA_938015805.1 of uncultured Saprospiraceae bacterium. Classification (GTDB taxonomy): domain Bacteria; phylum Bacteroidota; class Bacteroidia; order Chitinophagales; family Saprospiraceae; genus JAHDHU01. Next base: position 1,228 of record CALLXF010000102.1, read on the forward strand.
AAACCGCTCATTAAAAAAACAAATAGCTGGAGTCCAAAACAATATTTTGGACTCCTTTTTTATACTATGAACTATCAAAACATTTTATCCGCGGCCTCTGTCATTGTAAAAGATGCGGGTCATTTTATTAAAGAGCATTTTGGGAAAGTGAGGATCGACGAGGTAATCATAAAAGAACCTAATAGTTTAGTCAGTTATGTAGATAAGCAAGCAGAAAAAATACTAGTGTCCGGACTTACATCTATTATTCCAGATGCAGGTTTTATCACAGAAGAAGAAACTATCGCCCAAAACCAAAATCAAAATGCCGTTTGGATCATAGACCCGTTAGATGGAACGACTAATTTTCTTCATGGCCTACCCTACTTTGCAGTTAGTGTCGCCTTACGGGTAAATGGTAAAATGGTAATCGGTATGGTCTATGATGTAATGGCGGATGATCTCTATCATGCTATTTTAGGAAACGGTGCCTATAGGAACGATACTGTCATTGGCGTAAGCCAAAAACCTTTTACAGATGCTCTAATCGCTACTGGATTTCCTTATGCCCACAATGATAATATAGATGCAAATCTGGAAGTTTTTAAATATATGCTGACACATGCAAGAGGAATCAGAAGATATGGAGCTGCGGCATTAGACCTTTGTTATGTAGCTGCCGGGAAATTACAAGGGTATTATGAGGGTCGCCTAAATCCATGGGATGTGGCTGCAGGTGGGCTGATCGTTCAGGAAGCTGGTGGTGTCGTAACGGATTATAATGGAGGAAATACTTTTAACAGTGGAGTGCAAATTATAGCAGCCTCTGAATCTGTTCATAAAATGATGCAAAAAAATATTTCCCTACACTTTAAGGCATAAATCTATACGTTTATCGAATGTTTTAGAACCTCTCTCTATTAGTTATCTGTAATTAGAATAAAGCGATTATCTTTCGGTACATAAAGTAGACTATTGAACTTTCTAGAAAACATCAAGGTTGCATTTTTATCTGTAAAATCTAATTTTTTACGTTCGCTCCTGACGATGCTCATCATTACGGTGGGAATCACATGTCTAGTAGGTATCCTTACGGCTATCGATACGATCCTCTTCTCTATGAGCGATAATTTTAATAGGCTCGGGGCCAATTCTTTTAGTATCTACCCTTCTCGGGATAATATAAAAAGCAATAGAGATGGAAAGCAAACTAAGCGAGCGGAACCGATCTCTTTTAAAGAAGCTATGGAGTTTAAGGAGAGATATAATTATGGAGGGACAAGAGTAGCGGTAGATATTTTTTGTACTAACTCTGCTACATTTAAATACAAAGACGAAAAAACAAATCCGACATATAGAGTAATCGGAGTAGATGAAAACTACTTTTTTGTGTCTGCCTTTGAACTAGAAGAAGGTAGAAATTTTTCTGTTACAGAAATAGAAAATGGAAATAACCGGGTGATCCTAGGTAGTGACGTGGTCAAGGTTTTATTCGATGGAAAACACGATAAAGCCATCGGGGAATATATGAGTATCGGTAATGCAAAATATAAAATCATAGGGACGTTAAAACAAAAAGGATCTAGTAGCGGTGGCTCTAATGACTCGAGGGTTTTTATTCCTTTACTAAAAGCTAAATCTATCTACGGAACACCTAAAACTAATTATGCCATTACAACAGCAGTAACTAACGCTCCGCAAATAGAAGATGCGGTCTCAGCTGCTATAGGGACTATGCGTAATATAAGAAGTTTATCCGCGGGAGAAGAAAATGATTTTATGATCCGTAAGTCCGATGGCATACTAGAAATATTAAAAGATATCACGACAGAATTACGGCTGGGTACGATCGCTATTGCCCTGATGACATTATTAGGAGCAGCCATAGGATTAATGAATATCATGCTGGTCTCAGTAACCGAACGAACAAGGGAAATCGGAGTCCGTAAAGCTCTAGGTGCTACTAGAAATAATATACTGATTCAGTTTTTGACAGAAGCTATCCTCATTACTCAGTTAGGTGGTGTGCTGGGTATCTTTTTTGGGATTATACTAGGGCTGATATTATCCTTTGTAATCGGCGGACAATTTGTAGTACCATGGAACTGGATCCTGCTAGGGATTATCGTCTGTGTTTTTGTAGGAGTAGTTTCTGGACTATACCCGGCTATGAAAGCCTCAAGACTAGATCCGATAGA
>CALLXF010000103.1 GCA_938015805.1 uncultured Saprospiraceae bacterium
AGGCACCTCTCTCTAGCCATTTTATGATCTACAATAGGAGCAACATATTTCTCTGTTCCATATTCGGGTACCCATTTTTTAACGTAGCGTAAGTCTTTATCAAACTTCTTAAGCTGAGACTCTGGATTAAAAATCCTAAAATACGGAGCGGCATCGGTTCCACAACCTGCAGCCCACTGCCATCCTCCATTATTACTTGCGAGATCAAAATCCAGTAATTTATCTGCAAAATATTGCTCTCCCCATCTCCAATCTATCAGTAGATGCTTTGTTAAAAAACTGGCAACCACCATCCTTACTCTATTATGCATGTGCCCAGTATTATTTAGTTCTCTCATCCCTGCATCGACCATCGGATACCCCGTTTTCCCGTTGCACCACTGTTTAAATTCATCCTCATTATTCCTCCATTCTACCCTCTCATACTTAACTCTAAATGCATTTTTTTCAACATGCGGAAAATGCTGTAAAATCTGAGAATAGAAATCTCTCCATACCAGTTCGGATAAAAAAGTATCATTAAGCGACATTGCTTTTTTTGCCTTTTGGCGAATGCTAATGGTCCCAAATCTAAAATGTATTCCTAACCTAGAAGTACCATTAAGAGCCGGAAAATTCCTGTCCTCGGTATAATTTTTTATTATCTTTTGTTTAACCTCTTTCTTAGGGATTTCTTTTTCCGTTTTCTGAAAACCCATTGCTTCCAGGGTAATGATATCGTCTTGCTTATTCTTTATGAATTGATTAAAATATTTTTCTGTGGGATAGGCTTTAAAATAGAACAATTCGCCACCCATCTCCTTTGTATCTAACTTGGCCAGCCATTTCCTCTTGTAAGGCGTAAAGACAGTATACGGAAGTCCATCGTCTTTTGTCACTTCATCTCCATCAAAAATAACTTGATCTTTGTAAGCATAAAACAGAACATCATTGGCGGAAGCCATATCCTGCACTTTTTTGTCCCTATCTAAAGCATAACTCTCATAATCCTTATTACAATATATCGCTGCTACATTTTCCTCTTTTAATATCTCCTTCCAAATTTTTTCTGGTTTTCCATAATACACTTTTAAAGATGATCCCTCTTTTTGCAATTGCTCTGCTATTATACTTAGCTGATCATGTATAAACTCTACTCTTGCATCTTTTTTATCTGGAAGCTCCGATAATATGTTTTTATCGAAAATAAAAATAGGTTGACAAGGCACTTCTGATTTTAGGGCGTGAAATAAACCCGCATTATCATGTAACCTTAAGTCCCTTCTGAACCAAAATATATTCTTCTTTGTCATAACCCTAAATTAACAGTAAAATGTAGTGCTTGTTTACAGCATTGGAATTCTTTTTGTTATATCTATTGTTTCTTACTAAGTTTGAATTATAAATATCATTATCCTATGAAACAAACGTTTCTTTTACTTCTGTTTAGTCTAGCTCTTTTTTCTTGTAAATCAGATAAAACAGCGGATCCCGCGGCTTCTATAGATAACCTACTAGCCACTGATGGGAGTGCTGAAAATAAAAGCAAAGCATTAGACCAGATTAACAAGCTTATCTTAGAAAACAAAGATGATAAATCAAAGTTAAAATCGCTGTTAATCAAAGGGTTAGATCTTTCTAAAGAAAGTAATCAAACTGGAAAATCTGCTGGATATCTAACTTCTCTTTTAAGAGAATTCCCTAATGATCCAGATAAAAAGGATTATATGTATTCTCTTGCATCTATCATGAGGAACAGTAAAAAGACATCTGCTGCAAGTATTTTGTTTAAAGGTTTTTCTGACCAATTTCCAAAAGATCCTAGAGCTGAAGAAGCTTCCAAATACGCAGCTGAAAGCTTTACGAGTGATGTACATGATTATCTTTTAAAAACGGCTAAAGATATTTTCAATGTAGAAGATCAATCCCAAATCAATAGAAAGGCTTCTCTAGATTATGTAAATGCTTGCGAGGCATATGCACTTGCATACAATGATAAGAAGTCACCAGAGTATCTATATAAAGCCTCAGAAGTAGCGAGAAGTTTGACTACATATAGAAAATCATTAAGTCTTTTTGACTGGATCATCGAGCAGTATCCCGATTATGAAAAAACACCTACTTGTCTTTTTCTAAAAGGTTTTGTTATCGAAAATGAACTAAAAAACGAAGAATTAGCGAGAGCATCTTACGAGTTATTCCTAGAAAAATATCCAACTAATGAACTAGCTGATGATGTAAAATTCCTTCTAGAAAACCTCGGAAAAACAGATGAGGAAATGCTTAAGATGATAGAGGAAAATCGGAAGAAATAAAGGACAATTCTGTTTAGTACTTCGTCATATAAACAGACTTTTATCTATTGTTTTGTTTGAATAATAATGTCTAATTATTTAGATCAAACGTTTTATCCAACTATCCTCCAATGGAACTATCCATCGTTCCAGAAAATCTTTTTTTGTCTTTACTAAATGATCAAAAACTAATGTCCGATCATCCACAACTCCAGATGCATATTTTTCTTTAAAAACATCAAGTGTGTCCACATGGATGTTTTCTTCATGATCAAAATGAGAATACAAATTTCTGTTAAAGAAATCGAGTCCCATTTTAGATTCTAGAGATTTTACAAAATGGACAGATGCATCTATAGAACAACCACTAGCACTACTGGAATTACTCTCATCTACAAAAAGAGCTAGATAGCGTCTATGGAAGATATTAGCGTAAGTATTAAGCTGACGATTATGACTAGTCCAGCCCTTTAGAAAATGGGATATCATTTCTCTGGTGTCATCCAATTCGTCATAGGTAAAGTCTCTATCCGCTTGGTATATCCAAACTCTAGAACTCGGATCTAGGGCAATAAGATCTAGTATCATTTACCAATTATTAGATTGCACAATTAATTCAGAAATATCGTATACCATTACGTTATCTTGTTTTTCTTTAGCCTTTATTCCATCACCCAACATAGTGATACAAAAAGGACAATTTGCGGCAACGATTTCTGCATCTGTATCTAATATTTCTTCGATTCGTTCGACATTTATCCTTTTATCTCCTGGCTCATCTTCTTTAAACATCTGAGCTCCACCCGCTCCACAACATAGTCCTTTTGTCTTAGAACGTTTTAGTTCGTGTAGATCAGCATCTAAGCTAGTAAGCACCTCCCTAGGAGCATTATAGACTCCGTTTACTCGACCTAAAAAACAAGAATCGTGATAGGTGATTTTCTTGCCTTTAAAAGCTCCCCCATCTACTTTTAGTTTCCCTTCGTTTATTAGCTCCTGTAGTAACTGAGTATGATGTACTATTTCATAAGTACCACCTAAAGCGGGGTATTCGTTTTTGATGGTATTAAAACAATGCGGACATGCCGTTACCATTTTCTTTACCTGGTACATATTAAGCATTTCAATATTTTGCAATGCTGTCATCTGGAAAACAAATTCGTTACCAGCTCGTCTTGCTGGATCGCCCGTACATGATTCCTCACTTCCTAATATCGCAAATGATATTCCTACCTCTGATAAAATTTTGGCGAAAGCCCTTGTAACCTTCTGGGCTCTAGCATCAAAACTACCTGCACATCCTACCCAAAATACGATCTCAGGCTTCTGGCCTTCTGCGGCCATCTCGGCCATAGTCTTTACATTCCCCATTTCCTTAAATTATAATTCTAAATCTTTTGCCCATGCATCTCTCGCATCTGGAACCTGCCATACAGATCCACTATTTTCTATGGATGTAAACATAGGTAACCATTCTGCTGGACCCGCTGCATCAGTTAATATTCTGTATCTTCTAAGTTGCATAATTATATCCAGTGGATCTATCGTTACTGGGCATTCTTCTACACACGCATTACAAGTTGTACAGGCAAAAAGCTCCTCGTCAGTGATGTAACTAAACAGATTTTTACCGTCTTGAAAATTGCCTGCAGTGAGTGCTAGCGACGTATCTTTTTTATGATTCTCATTTTTTGCATCTAAGTGGTTTCCGATTTCCTCTGCCCTATCTCGTACATCCATCATAATTTTACGCGGCGATAGTTTTTTCCCTGTGGCATTTGCAGGACATGCATCTGTACATCGTCCACACTCCGTACATGAGTATGCATCCAGTACATTTTTCCAGTGTAATCCCATAACATCATTTGCTCCAAATTCTGGCAACTCGGCCGACATATCTGTATTAGGATCTTCCTCAGTGAGTCCCATCATGGACTTTACCTCATTCATAATGGAAGGCATATTTTCCATTTCACCTCTAGGCTTTAGACTAGAATAATATACATTAGGAAAAGCTAGCATGATATGAAGATGCTTAGAAAAAGGTAGGTAGTTTAAAAACAACAGCACCATTGCTAAATGTAACCACCACCCGGATCTCTCTATCATTACTAAAGTCGACTGAGAAAATCCATCAAACAACATTGGCCCTAGCCAGCTACTAACAGCTAGAGAACCAGTATCCGGATAATGCACTGGATCTATGGATTGCAACACAGTGTCTGCTCCGTTCATTGTGAAGATTCCGATTAGTAAAATAATCTCAAAAAATAAAATAAGATTAGCATCTAAAGTAGGCCACCCTGTCATTTCTGATTTTACTAAACGTGGTACCTTAAGCAAATTACGCCTCCATAAAAAGATAACGGTTGCCACAAACGCAAGTACAGAAAGTATTTCTATAAAACTGATGATAAACGTGTATAAACCACCTAACATAGCAGCAAAAATCCGATGCTTACCTGTAGCACCATCTAAGATGATTTCTATTAACTCGATCTGAGTAAATAAAAAAGCAACATAAATAAAGAGGTGTAATACTGCAGGAATCATGTTTTTAAACATCTTCTTCTGACCAAAAGCCACGAGTGCCATATTCTTAAACCGTTGTGGTACATCACCTTCGATTACTTTTTCTCTTCCTAAAAGTATATTTCTACGTATTTTGGAAAAGTTTTTAATTGCATACAATGATGCACCTAAAAAGACCGCTATAAACAATATCTGCTGTATCATAGATTATGTTAATATTGCAAATTACAAATACTAATCTCAAGTCTAAAACAAATTTATCATCAATATGAGAATTCTTACAAGTCCGCAAATCGAACAAAAGACGATTAGACTAGCTCATCAGATTCTGGAGCATAATTATGATGCAAAAAAAATCATCTTTTTAGGGATAAATAACAATGGTCATCAGTTTGGGAAAAGGCTTGTAAGTAAACTCAAAAAAATAACAGATAAGGAAATTATCCTGGCTAGCATAAAGCTAAATCCTGCAAAACCGTTGTCTGAGAAAATATCTATCGACTTAGAAATGAGTGAGCTTAAAAATCAAAGTATCATACTCGTGGATGATGTCGCTAATACAGGTCGTACTTTATTTTATGCATGTAAGCCACTAATGGATGTCCTTACAAAAAAAATAGAAGTAGCAGTACTGGTAGACCGTAAACATAAATCTTTTCCGATCAAAGTAGATTACGTCGGCCTTTCTCTTGCAACCACAATCCAGGAACATATCGATGTAAACCTAAAAACCATCAAAGACCAAGAAGTTTTACTCAACTAAATCACAGTCAAATACCTCAGAAAACTTTTGCCTCACGATGGCTTTAACTTCTTGTAAATCTAGGTCGCAACCTACTTCTTTAGATAAGCTAGTTACTTCTTTTGTGCTTTCGCGAATACCGCAAGGTACAATGTTCTTAAAATGAGCTAAATCCGTATTTACATTAAAAGCAAATCCATGCATACTGACCCAGCGACTCATGTGTACACCAAAAGCACATATTTTACGATCTGGCTTTCCTTCTTCTTTAATCCAGACGCCAGTATATTCTTCTATTCGATTACCCTCTATATCATAATTACTTAGTGTTCTGATAATGACCTCTTCTAAACTTCTTACATATCTATGTAAATCGTGATAAAAATAATCAAGATCTAAAATAGGATACCCAGTAATCTGACCAGGACCATGGTAAGTAATATCACCACCTCGATTAATTTTAAAAAACTCAAAATCTTTATGATCTTCGTCGATCAATAAATGATCTAATTTTCCACTCTTTCCTAAAGTGTATACCGGATGGTGTTCGCAAAAAAGTAGGTAATGCTTCCCTTCTGTATTAGAGGAAATGGGAGATGTCTTTTTAAGAAGTTTTAGCTCCTCAAGCTTGGTGGTTTGATAATCCCATGCTTCTTTATAAGAGATTTTATGTAAATCTTCAAACTTAACCTTCTGTCGTAGACTCGATACATCCATATTTGCTTGATAAAACTAAACAGATTATTTTTGTAATAGATATAGAACCAGCCCAAATGCTAAGAAGTTTCATTTTTTTCTTTTTGTCTCTGTTATCTCTGCCTTTATTTTCGCAGCTTGCAGAGGATTTTACAGTGACAGATTATAACAATGTAGATCACTCGCTTTATGCTGATCATCTCGATCAGGGTCAAACTGTAGTGATCAAAATATTTTTTACCTCTTGTCCACCCTGCCAGGCACAAGCTCCAGGATTTCAAGAATTTTACGAAAACTGGGGATCAGGAACAGCTGATGTAGAATTTTTCGAAATATCTAACAAATCGTTTGACAGTAATAATTCGGTAAAAAATTATGCAAATACTTATGGAACGGATATGCCAGGAGTCGGTAAAAATGGTGGTTCACTAGAGGCTATCGAGCAATTTACTTCAGGTACATTTGGGCCATTTTTTGGGACTCCCACATATGCTGTTATCGCTCCTGACGGAACCGTCCAATGGGACGTAGGTTTTGCAGGTATAGAAACTGCAATAGAAAACACTGGAGCCATAGGTCCTCCGCCACCAGCCCCAGCGACAACCACATACAATATTTTTACAGAAAATTATAATGGCTCCTCGTACATTCACAATACTAATACTCAGTATATCATGGGATCGGATACGGATCCTAATTATGAACTAGATATTAGCAGTTTTATTATTAATGGATCTTTTGAGTATCCCTCTCTAGATATTCCCGAAGTAGACGCTCCTCATTTAAAATTAATAAACAATACAAATCCTCAAACTGGATTATCGCCGCTGGATCTTATCATTATCCAAAAGCATTTATTACAAATCGATTTGTTCACAAATGATTTTCAATACTTAGCAGCGGATATAAATAATTCTGGTTCTATTACCCCACTCGATCTGATCGAATTACAAAAGGTGATCTTAGAAATAAATACTAGTTTTAATCAAAAAGATTTTTTCCAATTTTATATTTTCGAATGCAATAACTGTCAACAATACACCTTACCGTTTATACCAAATGGAGAACACGACATACATGTTACCGTCGTGCAAACTGGCAATGTAAACTAGTGATGCTTTAGCTGCTTTGCCTCTAAAACGTTGAGTGCATTACTACTCAGACCAGAAATATTCTTAGTCGTAAATACAGCAGTTTCGTCATAGAATAAAAATATTACGGGTGCTTCCTCTATAAGTATGCGTTCCATTGCCCAGTATAATTCCATACGTTTTTTATCATCAGATTCGCGAATTGCTTCCTCGTAGAATAAGTCAAAATCATCATTTTTAAATCTCGTATAATTCGGAGGAGCGGGATTTTTACTGTAGAACATACACAAAAAACTCTCACCATCAGGATAATCAGCAATCCACGATGCTCTAAAAAAAGGTATAGATGACTTCCTCATTCCTGCTCTTAAGACTGCCGACTCCATTAGCTCTATGGTCGTTCTTACACCTATCTTTTCCCATTCTTTAGCAACATAGGTCGTAATGTCTATGTAGTCTTGATTAGTAAACAAAGTAAGTGGATCCATACCTTTACCGTTAGGGAATCCGGCTTTCGCCAATAAGGTTCTAGCTTTATTAAGATCATAGGAATATCCATCTACGTGACCACTGGCATGAGAAGGTAATCCCCTAGGAATAAACCCTGCTGCAGCTGGCTTTCCTACATTATTACGTAACACTTGCAACATTAAATCTCGATCTATGGCAAAATTAAGAGCCTGTCTTACCTCTTTGATTTTCAATGAAGAGGACTGTGCCATTTCCATATTAATACCGAGATACTCTTTATTTAGGAAAGGAGATTTCTGATAATTTATTTTATCTCTTTTGTCCTCTTTGAGAGTTCCGTCAGCGTTTAATAATTCGTTTATAAAAGAAGACTCTAAACCAGAACTGTATTCTATATTTCCTTTGAGTAATTCTAAAAAAGCAATTTTACGATCTGTGATAAAACTTGTCCTGACCCCTTCTATCTCAGAGGATCCTTCAAAATATCGATCATTACGTAATAAAAACAAAGCTTGGTTTTCGATCCATTTTTTAAAGTAGAACGGGCCTGTCCCTACAGGGTTTGATAAAAACTGATTTCCATAATAAGAGATTGCTTCGTGTGGGATGATACTACAATACTGCATCGTCAGGATTCCTAAGAATGGTCTAAAAGGTTCAGTCAGATTTATTCTAAAAATAGTATCATTTAAGACGGTAAAAGGATCAGCAGCATCTACTTTTCCATTAAACAACCACGAACCAGGAGAATTTACTGCGGGATCTATAATACGACTCAGACTGTAGGCAATATCATCTGCAACTACCCTTCTGGTTTTAATATTCCCAAAACAGATATTCTCATGAAAGTAAACATCATCTCTTAAAGTAAAAGTATATGACTTACCGTCTTCTGATATGTCCCAACTTTCGGCAACAGCCGGAATCACATTTAAATCTTCGTCTAACTGAACTAAGCCATCGAATAAATGTCTGGTTGCCCAAATGTTATTTTGACTTTTGGCGAAAGCCGGATCCAAAGAACTTATAGGGTTAATCTGATTATAATGAAAGACCTTTACACCCTCATTTACCTGTTTTTTGCTACAAGAGATAAAAAAAGATGCTGCAATTATTGTTATAAACGAATGATAAAACCTCATAAGTGATAATTTTCTATGTAAAGAGCAGTATTAACTTTTCTTTCACATATCAAAACTTTAAAATCCAGTCTCAATATCGTTCTAACTCGGGAAATAAAAGAGAAAAACCACCAACATTCATATTTTCCGATTTAAAGCTTTCATTATATTCCAACTAAAACGTGAGCTGATCTTTACGTCTTGTCCAAATTAGTTTTTGCTTATATTTTTTAACAAAACAATTTCATAATGAAAAAATTCTACTGTATTCGTAGATGGGAAAGATTGTGTTCTTTTCTTTTTATTTTTTGTTTTCTCATAACCGCATCCCATGCAACCGATATTAGCCTAAATACAGACTCTAAAAGTGAGTCGCTTATGTGTGTAGACCCTCCCGTTATTACCTGTCCTACCGACTATAATGGATGCCCTGGAGATGATACCTCCACGGCTGCATTAGGATCTGCATCAGCTGTTGCTGGCGGTCCTAACTGTGGAACACCGATTATAGGCCATTACGATATTGTATTTACTAATGGACCCTGTAACGGAGAAATATTTTTTAAAAGAGTGTGGTACGCCTATGACCCCAGTGATCCTAGTCTAATCTCTGACTGCACCCAAGAAATAACCTTGATAGATAATACAGCTCCGGTTTTAACTAACTGTCCTCAAAACGTAATTGTAGCACCGACTACCTCAGATTGCGAAGCAATAGTAAGTTGGACAGATCCGATGGTTACGGATAATTGTAGTGGAGTAACTTTAAGTTCTACCCATTCGAGTGGAACCAGTTTTCCACTAGGTAGTGTAACTACTGTTATTTATACCGCTACTGATGTTTGTGGAAATGCTTCCACATGTAGTTTTACGATTAGCGTTGAAGGAAGTTGTTGTTTTGATCCGCCAGTTATTACGTGTCCAACTAATTACTCAGGCTGCCCATCAGAAAGCACTCTACCTAGTAACACAGGCTCGGCTACAGCTAGCCCAGGTGGTTCTAATTGTGTTCAGCCTAGTATAAATTATACTGATAATGTAGTGTCTACTGGACCATGTTCAGGAGCTACCATAATAGAGCGGACATGGACCGCAACAGATCCTGAAAATCCAAATAGTCAAACATCGTGTTTACAAACAATTACATTATCAGATACAACAAATCCTACGATGACTAGTTGTCCCTTAGATATAACTGATGAGTCAACAGATGGTAACTGTGTAATTATTAATTACACTCCTCCGACAGCCACAGATAACTGTGGAATGTCAAATGTATCTAGTAATTTTCCTAGTGGATCTTGTTTCCCGATCGGTACTACAAACGTAACCTATACTGCGACGGATAATTGCGGTAACACTGCGACGTGTACATTTACCGTTACAATAGAGGATAATAGCTGTAATATGCCTCCTCTTCTAACTTGTCCTGGTGATTATAATAGTTGTCCAGGGACATCGACTGATCCCTCTATAACTGGAAATGCCACTGTGGCACCGGGAATGCCCAATTGTGGAAACCCTAATTTAACATATAACGATTTAGTAATTTCATCAGGACCATGTTCTGGAGCAACGGTGATAGAAAGAACATGGACGGCGACTGATCCAGATGATAGCTCACTAGTAAGCACTTGTGCTCAGCTCATTACCTTATCTGATAATACTAATCCTACGCTTACCTCTTGCCCTACTGATATAAACTTAGAATCTAACGACGGCAACTGTGTCACAGGAACATGGTCAACTCCGATCGCAACTGATAATTGTGGTACTCCTACATTAAGTGCTAATTTTAGTAGTGGTGCATGTTTTCCTGTAGGAATGACAGTGGTCACATATACTGCAACTGATGATTGCGGTAATACAAGTACATGTGATTTTATGATCATTGTTGAAGATCTTAGCTGTATGCAAGGACCAAACCTCATTTGCCCTGCAGATTATACTCATTGTCCCGGTGTAAATAACTCGGATCCTAAAATGACCGGTCTGCCAATAGCATTTCCAAGTGGACCAAATTGCGGAACACCTATAGTTACATTTACAGATGAAGTTATTTCTACGACAGCATGTGGAGAAGAAACAATTGAAAGAACATGGACAGCTACTGATGACAGTGACCCCTCATTTGTAACTACATGTGTACAGATTATTTCTTTTGTAGACGATAACAACCCTGTACTTTCTGATTGCCCTACCGATCAATCTTTATCAAGTATTGATGGTGACTGCGTAAACGCTAGCTGGACACCGCCTACGGCTACAGATGCATGTACATCGGTAACTGTTACGGGGGATTACAATTCTGGTCATTGTTTCCCAATCGGAAGTACAATAGTAACATATACCGCCACAGACGAATGTGGAAACACTTCTACTTGTAACTTTACAATAGTAGTTATAGATAACAGCTGTGATCAACCTCCAGTAATTACATGTCCTAACTTATATAATGGATGTCCTGGGGATATTACACAACCAAGTAACACAGGTTCTGCAACAGCCACTTCTGGTGGTGCAAATTGTGGGACACCGACTATAACTTTTGATGATCATGTCATCTCTACTAATGCATGTGGAGAAACAGAAATAGAAAGAACATGGACCGCGACTGATCCTAACAATTCAGGGTTAACGGCAAGTTGTACCCAAACTATAATACTAATAGATAATACGGATCCTGTAATGACTGCTTGTCCTTCAGACATCTTTGTTGATTCTAATGATGGTAATTGTGTAACTGTTAACTGGACAGCACCGAGTGCCTCAGACAATTGCGGATCTGTAGACCTTACTAGTAATATCATATCAGGTCATTGTTTTGCAATAGGTGCTACGACGGTTACCTATACTGCCGCAGATCCTTGTGGGAATACAGTTACTTGTAGTTTTATCGTTACGGTAATAGATAATAGCTGTAATACACCTCCAGTGATAACTTGTCCTACGACATTTATAGGTTGTCCTACAGAAAGTGTAGAACCAGCAAATACAGGAAGTGCAACAGCAGTAGCTGGTGCAGATAACTGCAGTACACCAGTAATTACCTATGCAGATGAGTATTTATATCCTTATATATGCGAGGGAACTTTTGATATACAAAGAACTTGGACAGCTACAGATCCTAACAACTCTGCACTATCAAGCACATGTATGCAAATCATAAAAATAAGAGATATCGTAGATCCAGTTATCAATTGTCCTGCAGATATTCTAAATACTAACCCAAATGGTACTGAGACTGTAAGTGTTACATGGCCTACACCTACAAGTAGTGATGATTGTGGAATCGTGGCCGTTAATAGTACTCATGTTCCAGGAGATATGTTTCCTGTAGGAACTACGACTGTTAGTTATACTGTAACTGATGCATGTGGAAATACTGGAACTTGTAGTTTTACTGTAACAGTAGAAGCTCCAGTTACTTTAGTGTGTCCAGATGATCAAGTAGTGTCTTGCGATGGTTCAGGAGGCACTGTGATTACATGGCCAGAACCAACATTTGATTCTAACTGTAGTGATTGTGGTGCTGGTGGAAATACAATTCCTGGATTTATATACATGGGTAATTTAAATGGACATGAATATTACTGTTCTACTAGCCCGGCCGTCTGGGATAATGCACAGGCAACCTGTTTGGCTAACGGAGGTCATCTAGCTGTTATCAACTCAGAAGAAGAAAATAATTTACTCGCTAGTTTCCTCGTAACGCAGTCTGCTTATATTGGTCTAAGTGATGTTCAGGACGAAGGAAATTTTACATGGGTAAATGGAGATCCATTAAATTATACGAACTGGTATCCTAACCAACCCAATAATTATAATGGTGCTCAACACTATGTGGAAATGCTCAGCAATGGTCAATGGAATGATCAATACGCTAAAATCGCACTAGAATTTATTATGGAAATCCCATGTACAACAATTACGCAAACATGTGGACCGACAAAAGGATCTACAGTTGCCCCTGGTACATATGATATTTGTTACAGTGGAACTGATGGATGCGGAAATACTGCAACTTGTTCTTTTACAATTACGGTAGAGGAATCTATCTCCATTACTTGTCCTAACGATGTAACACTATCCTGTCCAGCTGGAAATAAAGGAATCCTGGTAAACTGGGCTACACCTCAAGCTAACTCATGTTGTTCTATGGGCAACTGCGACTCTGGCGAAGCAATAAATGGCTTCTTATACATGGGAGAATATAATGGATCACATTACTATTGTTCTAATGCTCCTGCCACATGGTTTGATGCTCAGGCTACATGTGTAGCTAATGGAGGTCATTTAGCAATTGTTAATGATACACAGGAAAATACTTTCCTCGCAAATTTCCTTACGACTCAATCAGCGTATATAGGATTAAGTGATCATGAAACTGAGGGCGAATTTAAATGGGTTAATGGGGATGCACTAGGATATACTAATTGGTATCCTGGACAACCTAATAATTTTAATGGAAGTCAGCATTTTGTAGAACTTTTAAGTAATGGACAATGGAACGATCAGTATGGAAAAGTAACACTAGAGTATATTATGGAGATACCATCTTGTACAACAGTAACTCAAACAGGAGGACCATACAGCGGATCTCTATTCCATAGTAACACTACTACGACGATCAGTTACGAAGCGACAGATTTATGTGGAAATACTGCCATATGTAGCTTTGATATTACTATCGCTCCTGCATCTTGTACCTCTGGTGGTCAGAATAGTAAATATACATTTATCGACCAAGTAGAATTTGGGCCAATAAACAACACTTCTGGAAACAATGGTGGATACGCAGACTTTAGTAATTCTTGTCATCCAGTAACAGTAGGACAGCATTGTGGAATATCACTGACTCCAGGTTTTGGAGCAGGGGCTTATCCATGTTATTGGAAAATTTACTGTGATTGGAATCAAGATAATGATTTCTTTGATGCAGGTGAGTATATCGCTTATGGATCAGGTACAGGAAATATAAATGGAAACTTTACGATTCCTTCCAATGTATGGAATGGAGATTGCAAACTGAGAGTGGTTATGAAATACGGGTCTTATCCTACTGGACCGTGCGAGACTTTTGCTCACGGAGAAACAGAGGACTACTGCATCACTGTATCAGGTGGCGAATTGACAAATTCTGAGGTAGTTACAAGAGCAGAAATAGAAGGTACTTATCTAGAAGGCTTGTTTGATGATGAGTATACCGAAGATATCAGCTTAGAGGAAATGTCCTCCTTTGCAGTAAAAATATTCCCTAATCCTGCCAGCGAGTTTATTACTGTCTCATTAGAAGGCGAGGAACAAGTAATGGAAGTAGGTCTATTTACACTTGATGGTAAAAGGATTTCTATACCTACTAGCCGAACAGATAATGCTGAAGTGATTTTCAATGTTAGCAACATCGATAATGGTATATACTTAGTTAAAGCTACTAATGGTACAACTAGCCAAACTAAAAAAATAGTGGTTACTCATTAAGGAGAATTAGTTCCTTTGATTGACGATGCTGTGTCCTTTGATTAGGGCACAGCTTTTTTTATGCTTTCAGGAAATTAGAAATCGTTGTCTCTAACGTTTCATATGTTCCCGCATTTAGTTCTCCTTCAGTAAGAACTTGATTTATGGAGGAAATAGGAAGCTTTGTAGGAAAAACATTAGTTCCTAAATAATTAAGACAGTTAGTCAGATAATCTAGTCCACGTGCATTTCCTGCTCTACCAGCTGCTACACCAATTAAAAGTGCAGAGGTATTATGGAATGTCTGATCTTTTTGGCGGGTAGATATTATATCTATAAATAACTTAAAAATACCAGGTACTCCACCGTTATATTCGGGAATAACTATGATCCACTTTTTAGATGGCATGAGTATTTCATCTTGCACAGTAGACAACTCACTACCTTGATTATCAGGCAAATACATTTCACTGCTTAAGTTAGTACTAGACATCATTTTAAGATCTATAAGATGAGAGACATGATTTTGCTTCTCTACTATAGATTTACAAATGTTAGATACTTTTAAACTGTGACTACCTATTCTATTCGTTCCTGAAATAATTGTGATCATAATATATTCCTTGCTTTACAATACCAATAAAAAATAATGCTAAAGGTTTACCTTTGCCTCTATTAATAATTATTCGGAATGAAATTTACTTTCTTAGGACAGTCCTGTTTTCTTATAGAATTTGGGGGTAAAAGACTGCTAACTGACCCGTTTATCCATCCTGACCTCAAAACTACTCAATTTAGTATAACAGATTTAAAACCTGATTATATTCTACTGAGTCATGGGCATGGGGATCATGTTCAAGATTTAAAAGAAGTCTTACAAAAATCTAATGCCATCCTTATCTCTACTTACGAATTGGTAAGTTATTATGAGGACATAGCAAAAGGTGGTCATGGAATGAATACGGGAGGAAAATATAAATTTGATTTTGGAGTGGTAAAATTAGTTTCAGCTGTCCATTCTAGTGTACTTCCTGACGGAACGTACGGCAGTAATCCTGTAGGTTTTGTGATATGGAACGATAATAGCAGTTTTTACTTTGCGGGAGATACTGCTTTGACGATGGATATGAAATTAATTCCTTTGACGTGTCCTTCACTCGATGTAGCTATCCTGCCGATAGGCGATAATTTTACCATGGGTTATGAGGATGCTGTGATTGCGGCAGAATTTATTAATTGTGATCAGATAATAGGATGTCATTATGATACATTTCCGCCTATAGAAATAGATAAAACTTTGGCTGTAGCCGAATTTAAATCTAAAGGAAAAACATTACATCTAGTAGAACTTAATAATAGTTTAGAAATATAAAATGGGAAAAATAATAGCTATAGCTAACCAGAAAGGAGGAGTAGGAAAAACCACCACAGCTATAAACCTCTCCGCTGCACTAGCCATATTAGAGAAAAAAGTTTTGCTTATAGATGCAGATCCTCAGGCTAATGCCTCATCAGGACTAGGTTTTAAAGGTGATACCATCACTAAAGATTTATATGCTTGCCTACAAGATCACGACTTATTACAGTCCTCTATATTGACAACAGACGTAACTAATTTGGATCTACTGCCTTCTTCCATAAACCTAGTAGGTGCGGAGTTAGAACTGATTAATATGGATGATCGGGAATACCAAATGAAAAAATTATTCTCTACCATAAAAGATAAGTACGATTACATTATCATCGACTGTCTACCCTCCTTAGGTCTTATTACACTAAATGCACTCACAGCGGCGGACTCTGTATTGATCCCTGTTCAATGTGAGATTTTTAGTCTAGAAGGATTAGATAAATTAAAAAATACGATATCTCTTGTCACTGATGGATTAAATAAAGATTTAGAAATAGAAGGTATCGTACTTTCTATGTATGATAAGCGACTCAGAATGGCAAATCTTGTAGTTAAAGAAGTAAAAGAAATCGTTACCGATAATGTCTTTGAAACCATCATCCATCGTAACTCTAAAATCGGAGAAGCACCGAGTATGGGTCAACCTGTTATCACTTATGATGTAGCCAGTAAGGGAAGTAATAATTTTTTAAACTTGGCTTATGAGGTACTACAGCGTAATAACGATACTGAGACCATCGACCAATTAATAGAATCATCTAAGTAAATCTTATGGCAAAAAAGAAAGAACTAGGAAAAGGTATCCGTGCCTTACTCTCAAATATAGAATCTAAAAACCAAACACCCGTAACAGCGGTATCCTCAGAAAATGCAACGGGTACTCAACTGATGGATATCAACTGGATAGAAGCAAATATAGATCAACCGAGGAAGGAATTTGATCAAGAGGCATTGGAAGAATTAGCAGCATCCATAAAAGTACATGGTATCATACAACCGCTTACTGTTAGAAAACTGAGTGGCAAAAAATATCAGCTGATCTCTGGAGAGAGAAGATTAAGAGCATCTAAAATTGCAGGTTTAGATCAGGTTCCTGTTTACATCAGAAAAGCAAATGATCAAGAACTATTAGAAATGGCTCTAATAGAAAACATTCAGAGACAAGATCTTAACGCATTAGAAATAGCAATCGGTTATAACAGACTGATCGATGAATGCAAACTGAGCCATGAAGATCTAGCCTCTAGAGTTTCTAAAAAAAGAAGTACTGTTTCTAACTACTTACGTTTACTCAGCCTTCCACCAGAAATACAAAAAGCCCTAAAAGCTCAGACCATAACCATGGGACATGCTCGTACCTTAGCAGGTATAGAAGATGTAGCTTTCCAGATCGTAGCCTTCCAGAATACGTTAGATAAAAACTTATCTGTCAGAGCATTAGAGCAATTTGTCGCAAGTTTTAAATCAAGTAGCCCTAAACGATCTAATGCCATAAAGACAAAGCTGCCCGTCGAACTGCAAAACCTAGTAAGAGAACTCAAAGGAAAATTTGGGACGTCAGTCACGATTTCAAGAAACCAGAAAGGAAAAGGAAGTATCTCTATCCCTTTTGTTAACGATAAAGAATTAAACTACATACTAGACATTTTACAAGAGTAAGAACGTTTATCTATTATATGATTAAGGCCAGAATCTTACATTATGCAATACTCTCTATCATTACAATAGTGATTTCTAATGTTACTTATGCTCAAGAAGTAACACAAGATTCCACTGTTTCTGTAGAGCCCTCTTCTAACAAGGAAAATCGCGGCTTTCTAGATATTTTCGAAGGGAAGCCAGGTAAGGCAGCTTTATACTCATTAATGCTTCCAGGTGCAGGACAAGCATATAATCGGAGATACTGGAAAATACCTTTAGCATTGGGAGTAGAAGGATTTTTTATTTATCGCATCATTGATAAAAGAAGATCTTTTAAAGCTCTAGATCAAAAATGGAGGGCTTCTTTAGTAGATTTTACTTCTCTCGATTGCCCAGATAGCAGATATACTTCATCTAATGAAATAAAAACAGATCGAGACAGGGTACGTCAAGAACTAGAATACGCATGGGTATTTTGGGGCCTCTCACATATCGTTGTGACTTTAGAAGCTTTTGTGGACCGACATCTTATTGATTTTGATATCGATGAGGACTTGTCTCTGAAATTCAAACCTGAATCTTATATCACCTCCCCTATTCTATCTGGTAGTTTCCCTGCAATCAGTTTAAGCTATACTTTAGATTAAAACAATTTTTAATTCTCCGTTGATCACAATAGACAACATTGATCAGTAAGTCGTAGTAAGAGATTAAAAAAATGACAAACATCATTAAGATTTGATCTAGTGTCCAATCGAATAACGCTCCATCTAATAACCCCTACCCGTTACTTCTATTGATCAATAGTATATCCTAGAAACTTATAACATAAGCCTCTGGAAACATATCTTTAAGATTTTCATTGACGTAAGTCTGTGCTTCTTCTTGCGATTTAAACTCACCTGCTATGTACATATACTTTTTAGAAACTGGAGATTGGAGTACATGGATATCTTCATATTTTCTAAAGATTCCATGATTGCCAGGTAATTCGGTTTTAGACTCCACTAGCACTATTTTATGGCCTCTCATCCATGCTGTCGGATCATCCTCTAATTCTTGCTGATTTGTAGAAGGCATTCCTTTTGCTAATGCTCCCTCATCTAGTGTTACATCATCTACTTTAGTTGTAATCTCCATAGGAATATCATCAGACTCCTGACTTGATGGCTCGGTAACTTCATTAGCAAATTCCGTATCGTTTTCTTTTTCTACTTCCTCTAAAACTATATTTCCCGATGATTCTGATTTATTAATCGCTATGATACTTTCTTCTATTGGATCATTGGCGGAAGCCTGTATATCTCTAGGCATATCACTATCTGTATCTAATGGGATAGTAACTAACTCTTCCTCTATTTCCGAAACAACATCACTCACTGCATCTAACACCTCATCAGATTTTACTTCGAACTCCGAGTTGATTTCCTCCACCATTTCCTCATTTTCTCTAATATCTAAAGGTAATTCTTCATTTTCTGGAACCTTGATTTGACCTTCTGCTTGGATCTCTGCAAGTAGCTCATCCATAAACTCTTCCTGCTTCATCGAGGCGAGCGAACGGTTTACATAATCTTTTACATATCCTAAAATTTTGAGCTCTGTACGACGATTTACTGCATGCTCTTCTTCTGTACATTCTACACCTGGACCACAATCGTTAGCTAATTTAGAAGGTCCATATCCACGTGCCAAAAGACGACTACCATCTATATCTCCACCTTCCAAAATAAAATCTACTGCTCCCTGTGCTCTTTTAAAAGAGAGCTCTCTATTCTTTTCTATATCACCTCTAGAATCTGTATGCGAACCCAACTCGATTATCAAATTAGGATTATCGGATAAGAATAATTTTAATTTCTCTAATTCCGTTTTTGCCTGCTCAGATAATTTTGCACTACCTCTTTCGTAATATATTTTATTTAAGAAGCTGATCTCCTTACCCATTTCTGCTCTCTCCAGCTCTACATTTGCTAACAATGTCCCAAATGAATTTTGCTCTGTAAGATTATCGGTAACTCCTGGCTTAACGTCTCCTACACCCTCAAAACATAGTATACAACCTTTTACATCGACAAAAGCTTCCATACGTTTAGTTATGAATCCATCTTTACGAATCATGATAGTATAATGATTTCCTTTTTTTAGATGCACTTTAAAATCTGGTTCTAGATAATCAACAAGATGTAAAACCATTTCCTTCTGGGTATTATTATATACTTCTATATTGGTACTTTTAACAGCATCTACCACTTGATCTTCGTTATCTCTGACCTCTGCTATAGTGATATCAAATAAGTAACCGGGAGCACGATTAAGTTCTAACTTTGTAAATACTTTATCATTGGCTACTGAGCCTAAAGTATGCACTTGTATCTGTCGTGTGTGGAAATAATCATGTTTAGCCTCTAATAAAAACTTTTCTCCTAATGGAAGGGGATGTGTAAAGTATCCCTCACCGTTAGACAATACTTTACCAATTAAGGAATCATTACTACTTTGAATAATCGAGATTTCTATATTTTTTAAAAATCCTCTATTACCTGACTCAAATACATAGCCTTCCAAAGAAGCAGGCTGCCCG
>CALLXF010000104.1 GCA_938015805.1 uncultured Saprospiraceae bacterium
AAAACTGAGCAGATCTCCAGCCTATACGAGCTTCCTCTGACCATACCTGATGCTGAAATCCTAATCTCCATAACTCCTCTTTATCAGTTCCTAGTATGTATTGATTTTGATCTTGTGTACTCATTCTACTTTTAATTTTTAGATAAGCTTTATAAAGACACTAAGTTATCGATCTTGATTATGATTATGGTAAATATAAATGAGTATTACTTTACTCACATCTTAAAAGAAAAAGGTATTCCCACCTTTTGCCTAAATAATTTTGGCTCTATGTTGATCAGAATGAGTGAGTGATTAAATGCTAGGTATAATCCTAAGTTATGCAAGGATTGATCTTTTTGATTTTAGTGGATAAATTTTTAAAATCCGTTAAAAACAAAATAGTGTTTGATCAAAACTAAGAATAGTGAGATTAAGTATAGTGCCAAAATTTTTAATCCTTAAGCTAATCCTAATAAATTGTATCTAGTATTTTTATAGAAACCTATGTTTAAATGAAATCAAAAAAGCCAAAATCTGTTGAGGAATACATTGAGATAAATGAGCATTACACAACCGAACTGAGTTTTCTCAGAGAGCTGATACTTGCAACTGACTTAGAAGAAAGTGTAAAATGGATGTTCCCTGTTTATGGTTATGGTAAGAAGAATCTCATTAGTCTTTGTGCTTTTAAGGACTACGTGGGAATCTGGTTTTTCCAGGGCGTATTTTTAGAGGATAAACTAGGTCTTCTACAAAATGCTCAACAAGGAAAAACAAAAGCCATGAGACAGTGGAGATTTAATAATATAGCAGAATTAAAAACGCATAAGTCAGTAATACAATCATACCTCTTAGAAGCCATCCAAAATCATCATGATGGAAAAGAGATGCCTGTTGTAAAATCTAAACCTAAAGTAATCCTTCCGGCTCTACTAAAATCTGAACTCGCCACTGATAAGAATCTAGATATTGCATTTAACCGACTATCAAATTCTAAAAAGAGGGAGTATGGTGACTACATCGCTAATGCAAAAAGAGATGAAACTAAACAGAAAAGACTTCTTAAAATCGTGCCCATGGTTATGGAAGGTGTAGGGCTCAATGATCGATATAAAAAATAAATCATCTATAAGGTCACTCAGCAAATCCATCTAATAAAACCTATCACTTGTAAGAGATCCAAATAGAAAAAAAGAATACTAATGAGAAGTATAATCAAGAGTAAAAAACAAAGAGACACTCTTTTTAAAGAATGCCTCTTAGTTATATTTTATTTAAAAAGTTTTACAAACTCTTTTATCGGATCATCGTAAAATCTCCCTTAGCGGTTTCTTCTACTCCATTATTAAATCCTACTTTGGCGTAAAACATGTAAACTCCTCCAGGTGCTGGTTTATCCTGATAGATACCATCCCAGTGTTCTAAGTAATCCGTAGTTTCAAAAACTTTTTCTCCTAATCGATTATAAATAACCAGCTCGTATGTATCTATCTCATCTGGAAATTCATTATCATCAGGATTAGGAACGACTAGCCCAAAACCATCGTTATATCCTGTATCATTCATGTCATCATAATTTGCAATAAAGACATTAGGGAAATCAAATTCTGCAGTACAAGCCTTAGACTGGAATGTAAATTCCCTATCACCACACTCCTCATTGTTAATAGTTGCCGTGTATTGTTTATCTGCGTCAAAAGGAACTACAACAGTCGGACCAGTCTGATCTAAATCAGACCATGTAATATTATAATCTTCTAAATTTATCTGATCCGAGTTTAAAGAAAGTCTAACACCCTCATCCGTACACAACGTATCCTGAGTTACTCCTATAATAGGCGGTGATGGAAATGTTATATTAAATTGTTCTACAAATTCATTTTGACAAAAATCTGTTATTGTAAACGAATAATTCCCTGGCGTATTTATATCTATTTCAAAATCGTCGTCCCCTGTAGACCATTCTATAAACACCGTTCCTGCATCAGCATTTGCCGGCTCATAAAATGCAAATAATGTATAGGTCAACGAATCACAAAATTCAGCGGAATTAATATCCGTGGTTGCACCGGTAACTAATATTGGGAATACTGGTGAAAAGGTTGCTGTAGTAGTCATCGTACCACATTCGTCTGTAACGGTCACTGTATAATCTTGCTCAGTAGATACAGATATAGACTCTGTAATTTCGCCTGTAGACCAAAGATAAGATACCAAAGATGTCTCATTATCTGGATCTCCTACAGCAGTAAGTAAAAAAGTTCCATCTGTACAAAATGGCCCCTCGTCTACTACGATACTCGCATTAATAGCCGGCTGGTCAAAAACAACATCAAAAGAAGCAACTGCTTCTATACCGCAGTCATCGATAGCAGTTACTGTAAATATACCTTCCGTATCGACATCTATAGTCGGACCGGTTTGGTTATTAGACCACATATAACTCACTATCGCAGTTTCGTTTGCAGGACTAGGACTTGCGGTCAGTGTAAATTCATCATTACATATACTTGTTGTATCCACACCTATGGAAACCATAGGCTCCTCAAATACAGCTAGCTCCGCAGAATCACATAGCGTAAAGCAAACATCAGTTCCTATAGTTACCTCGACAAAGTAAACACCTTCTTCCTCTACAAATAATGTATCTGCTGTTCCTAGCTCTTCTCCATCTGAATTAGTCCATAAGTAATCTGTAGCTCCTGGCGTCTCTGCATCGAATGTCCATTCTAATGGTTCGTTTGCACAGAAACCTCTAACTTCTAAAGCTACTACCGGAACCTCATGACCTCCAAAAGGATTAGCGTCTACACCTAGTAACATAGAGTTAGAAAAGAAATTTTGTGAACAGATATCTGTATTCACAAAATCTATCTCCATGCTGTTTACATTTACAAAATCTGGAATAGAATCCACTGCAAAACTCATAACTACAGTATCCATTACTGTTGTAAACGACTGAGCCATAAGATCTCTTTCCTTAAAGCAGAAAAACGTTGTACTTAAATCTCCAGTATATAATGCAATGTCACTATCAGAGTTTATTAAAGTCCCTCCAGAAGCATAAGCTAGTGTCGTTCCATTAATATCAAAATAAGGATACGTTGCATTTGTATCATTTAATTCTAAAATTCTAGTAGAAAGTGGTGTAATAGAATTTTCCGTAATACTATAAGCATTTAGCATTGCACTACCATCAGCTCTTTGTCCCGTAACATATACTGTTCCATCATCACTTAGTTCTACTTCTCTAAAGAAATTTATCTCGCCATTATCATAAGATATACCTGCTAAAAATTCGTATTCAGCATTCATCAGATAAATTGTTGCACTCCATACAGCTCCCACCTGTACTCCTCCTACGCCTACAAAATTTCCATTTGGAAGTTCTTCTATATCGATAAAGAAATTACTATCGTTAGATGCTCTCGTAGCGATTACATCTCCATTTAAACCGTTTATTTCAGAAAGGATTCCATTAGACTGAGGTTTTATATCTCCAAAAATCATAACATTTCCATTCTGTAAAGTTCTTAGCCTCGATGCTTGAGTATCGCCATTCTCAAAGTTGTAATTATTGATCCAGTTGATGTTAAAATCCTCATCGATATTCATGA
Source organism: uncultured Saprospiraceae bacterium (assembly GCA_938015805.1). GTDB lineage: Bacteria > Bacteroidota > Bacteroidia > Chitinophagales > Saprospiraceae > JAHDHU01. The sequence continues at coordinate 3,600 of CALLXF010000104.1, forward strand.
CCATATTTTGGTCAGTTGCACTCGGGGCAGAATTATAATTTTTTACTCCACTTACGTAAATAGGGAATAATGGATTTATAGGATTAGGATGTAATGATACAGATGTTAGTATTTCTCTACCTTCTAGATTCATAGACCCTCCACCTGTGATATTTCCATCATCATCGATTTTGACTAAAAAAGAACTGTTATCTACACTAGTAGAAAGTGGTTCTGTGTAACCTACCAATAAAAACTCAGCGTCATTTATTTTTTCAAAATCAAAAATAGTCGCAGCATCTGCAAATTCTTGTGTCCATACGACTTGGTTATCTTCGTCTATTTTTGAAAATGTTGCAATCCTCTCTCCCGTGGCATTTATATTGGTCGCACTGAGATAAGTAAATTGTCCATAATTTTTTATTCGCGTAGGCGAATTATTTCTTACATCTCCTATGATAAAACTGTTATCACAACAATCGGTATCGTATGTATTAATATAATCACTGATTGTTAATTCTAATGTATCAGTGGTAAAATTAGCATCAAAAACGATCTGCATATCTATGGTATCATTACATTGGGTCATACCCATAGAATCTGTAACGATGAGATACGGTGTATACTGATCATCCCCGATTAAATTTCCTCCATTACAGAACATAGACATCCCGGATCCATTTGCAGTACTTAAACCACCGAGGTTTACATTGTCTACATCTACAGTTTTAAATAGTGATTGCCAAAGCACATTACCATCCAAATCTAACTTAAGCCCAAAAGCAGCGGTGTCTAGTTCACCGATTTGTTTTGCAGAGATGAGTAATCCACTATCCTGACTAGCGATAACATCCAGTAAATGCACATCATTAAAACTAAAATCAAAATCTACTCTCTTGCTCCATGTAATTAATCCTGTTTTATCCGTCTTAATAACAAACCCATCAAACTCTACATTCTGGGTAAAATAACTACCCACTATAACATAACTAGAATCCTGCAATTGGGTTATGGAATTAACTACAGAGTTAGAAGATATCAATGTAGTCGCTATTGATCTACTCCACTCGATCTCTCCATCTTCACTTACTTTAGACATAAAAAACTCTTTAGTCTCATCATCCACACCTGCGACTGCTATACCTCCTTCTAATGTCGTCGTGATATCTCCAAAGTCAAGGTTCATCGTAGTTCCATCAGGACCTGGTTTAGAAAGATATTTAGACCAAGCAGAAGCTCCGTTTATAATACCGATTCTAGAAAGATAAACTTGTCTTACGTTATGATCTATTCCGGCACTCGCTTTATATAAAGAAAGATCTAATTCTTGAGAAGCTTTAATCCTAGGTCTGTAATAATCTACATCCATAGTATCCTGATATACAGAATACTTTCTTGACCAGTCCGGAACTGCAGAAGCATTAGTAACAATGACATAATGACTTAGCGAATCTTGAACTCCGGTCAGCGTAATCGCCATACGGTTACCAGCAATAAATTCAAGATCTCCTTCCAAGAGTAATTCTAAAGAATCCTCTAAAACCAAATCCTGAGAAAACTCTATATCTCCTTTAGTAGATACTTTAGTAATATTTGCTGATCTATATGAAGATGAATCTCTTTCTGTAACTAGAGATAAAAACACATAACCCCCATCCATGGCTTGTTTACCATCTACAGTAAGATGCTCTGTATTATCAGAAAAACGATAAATCCTCTCGAAGCCCGATTGAGATATCAAAGAAGCAGAAAAAAGAAGCATCAAAAAACATGAAAAAATCTTGGTCATTTGATTGATTTTGAACGTGTTAGACAAAGTTATACCCTTTAGTCTAATTACCTAAAGATACCAAAGTGTAAATATTATAAATTTTAGCCTATTAAGAGAGTTTTAATTGTCTTTAGAAGCATATAACTATAAAAAATATTAATCTTAAAAAGCCCCATGACTCTGTTTAATCCAGAAGTCACTAGTCAAATCATAAAATATTGTCAATATGAACTTCTTTATTCATAACTGACGCCTAACCGTCACTTGAAAATAAGGGTGCGTACCTGTTTAGTTTGTCCGATTAATGTAGTTAACCCTAAAAACTATTTTAATGAGACTAACTTGCATGGTTGTTGTCTGTCTCCTGATGTTTACGTCTAATAAAAGTCACGGACAACACTTCGATTTTGGGTTCGAGTATGGATTTTCCTCTTATTTCGGAGATTTAGCTCCTTACTCTGCTATCCCTAGTGCTTCTACTAATGCTGGATCCAAAGGATATTATTTTGGATATGGTAACAGATGGGGAACCCTATTTTTAAATTATACTACTACTGAGGTAAGTGCTTTCGATATGGAGGGCGTTGATCAAGGTAGACGAAAAAGAAACTTAAACTTTAGATCTCCGATACTGGAATATGGTATTACTGCAGAAATCAATCTGTGGGGTCTTATGCGTAATGAGTATACCCGATTTAGACCAGTATTTATAACTGGAGCAAATTTATTCTATTTTACACCACAAGCTTTTTACAATAACGAATGGGTAGATTTACAACCACTAGGAACGGAAGGTCAAGGATCCTCAGCTTATCCAAATCGAAAAAAATATAATCTTACTCAGGTAAGTATTCCTATCGGTGCAGGTATAAAATATGATTTTACAGATCACATATGGTTAGGAATAGGCGTAAAGGCAAGATGGACTTTTACTGATTACCTAGATGATGTGAGTACAACGTACGTAGATGCGGAAGTCCTAAGTGCTCAAAACGGACCACTTGCAGCAGAGCTTGCATTTAGATCTGACGAAATCGATCCTAATGTTGGGTATCCAGCAGCTGGAACAAATAGAGGAAATCCTAAAGAAAACGACTGGTATATGACCACATACATTTCCTTAGGTATGCGATTTAAACAAAATCAAAAACGCAAAAGATACAGAAGAAAGAGACACTCACTTAAGTGTCCTACTTTTTAAAAACTTAGATTTTGAAAATACTGTGAGACACCTTAAATTTTATTTTTTCTTTGTAGCACTTTTTATTGGTTCTATTGGATCCATCAAAGCCCAACATATAGAGTTTGGATTGGAGTACGGATTTTCATCTTATTTTGGTGATTTAGTTCCTTATTCTGGCTCTCCAAGTGCAGTTTTGAATTCTAATTCGTTTGGATATTATGGTGGAATAGGTAATCGTTATGGAACCATTTTTTTAAACTATACTACTACAGAAATTTTTGGTGCGGATAGAGAAGCAGCAGACCCGGGAAGAAAAAGAAGGAACCTAGACTTCAGATCCCCGATTAAAGAATATGGAACCACTATAGAATTTAATGCCCTTTCTCTATTTAGAAAAAAGTATACCGCCATACAACCCTTAATCATAACAGGTTTCAATATTTTTAAATTTAATCCACAGACTAAATTTAACGGAGAATGGATCGATCTGCAACCACTCGGAACAGAGGGTCAAGGAAGTCCTCAGTTTCCTGGTAAAGAAAAATATAGCTTAACGCAAATAAGTATACCTATTGGGTTTGGGATAAAATATGATCTCAATAAATCGGTATGGGTAGGATGTGGACTAAAAATCCGTATGACATTTACAGATTATCTCGATGATGTAAGTGGCCTTTATGTAAACCCAGATATTTTAGAATCAAGTAATGGTCCACTTGCCGTAGAGCTTGCTTTTAGAACGGATGAGATTGATAATAATGCTACATATCCATCAGGAGTTTCTAGAGGAAACCCAGCTGAAAATGACTGGTATATGACGACTTACTTATCGATCGGTATCAGGTTTAGAGACGATCCGACTAAACCTCCTAAAAACAGAATCCGCAAACACAAAACCAAGTGCTTTAGATTTTAAAAGGGAATTCTAAAAGTTTTATAATAGATTCGTCTTTGGATATGGAAAGCAAAGATCGATACGACCAACTTTTAGAAGCAATAGAAGAAGAAAGAAAAGAAGAGGAATTCTATTATAAACAGTTACTCTCTCATAAATCCTTAAAAGAAAAATCAGCCTCCGGCGTCCTGTGGTACCCCTGTCACTTTTCTCGATCTCACTTTACCGTAGGCGAACAAATAGAGCTAGAGCTAGAGTTACCCATCGATAAATTAGGACCTCACAAATTAAGAGCAGGAGCAGGAGTAACTATTTTTATAACCGAGGAGGAAGGCACTCATCGCGGCGTTATCACGTTTCTTAGAAAGAATAAAATCAGAATTCTACTTTACGATAATGATTCCCAAATCCACTTTAATGAATACCGGAAATATGGCGTCGAACTGATCTATGACGAACGACCCTATCAGGTTATGAGAGCAGCGATCAGAGATGTTAAATCTTCTAACTTAGAACATATCATTGCTCTACGAGAAGGGATTAGAAAAAAGGATTCTTTCGGACTTTCGTCCAATGAAAAAGTAGATTTCTATAATAATGTTGCTTTAAATACATTTCAAAACAATGCTGTCTCTGCATTGGCGAAAGCCAACTTAATCGGAATTATACATGGCCCTCCAGGCACTGGAAAAACCACTACTCTAGTCGCACTGATAAAATATCTCATCAAAACTGAGAAAAAAATACTGGTCTGTGCGTCCAGTAATAACACTGTAGATTTACTTGCGACGTTATTGCATCAGCAAGAAATCGATGTATTAAGAATCGGAAATGTCAGTCGAATGGGTGATGCCACTGCAGCACTTTCTCTCAGAGAAAAACTGGCTTCTCATCCTGACTGGAATCATATAAAGAAAGTAAAAATAGAAGCTCAAGCAGCCAAAAAACAAGCTGAGAAATTTAAAAGAAGTTTTGGGCAAAAGGAAAGATCAGATAGGAAAATTATGTACAAGGAGTCTCGTGAACTGAGACAATGGGCTCGGGATCTGGAAGATAAGCTAGTGGATACGATCATAGACAATTCACAAATCATCGCTGCTACTCTTATAGGTGTCAGCAATAAATCGATTAAAGATATCTTATTCGATACCGTGATTATCGACGAGGCTTCTCAGGCTCTAGAACCAGAATGCTGGAACGCTATCCTCAAAGCAAAAAGAGTAATCCTAGCGGGCGATCATCTACAGTTACCTCCGACTGTAAAAAGTAATACAGCTAAGGAACTAGGTCTACATCTTACGCTTCTAGAGCGAATGACCAATGTCATAGATCAAACTTATCTGTTACAAGAACAGTATAGAATGAATGATGACATCCTATCTTTCTCCAATAAAAAATTCTACAATGGCAAATTGTTTTCTAACCCGATCTGTGCAAAAAGAACAATAGATGGTTTAGAAGATGCTCTCATATTTATCGATACCAGTGGATGCGGTTTTGAGGAAAAACGTAATCCAGAATCACGTAGCCTCACTAACGAAGGGGAAGCATTTATTCTGAGAGAACATTTTATTCAACACAAAGAAAAGTTCCAAAACCATAGCATCGGAATCATTAGTCCATATGCAGAACAGGTCAGATTTTTACGTCAGATGATTCAGGATAATGATATTTTTAGAAATATGGATATCACTGTAAATACGATCGACGGATTCCAAGGACAAGAAAAAGATATCATTTATATCAGTCTTGTTAGATCTAATGATCAAAACGAAATCGGTTTTCTAAAAGACCAACGTAGACTAAATGTGGCTATGACCAGAGCTCGGATGCAACTAGTAATGATCGGTGATGGAGCGACCCTCTCGTCAGCAACACTTTATGATGAGCTGATGCAACACGTAGAAAAAAGAGGTCGATATTTGTCTGCATGGGAGTATATGGGATAGTGGATTTTCTAACAAGTACATAGATTACACATCGATCTAAAATTTAACTAGAGTAAAAAAAAATGAAAGCAATAGTCCTAACAAAATACGGTACAGCAGAAAAGGCTTTCCAAATAGAAGATCGTCTAAAACCAGAGGTTACAAATGATGGTGTTTTAATTAAGGTACATACCACAGGACTAAACTTTGCAGACGTCGTCGCTCGCAGAGGACTCTATCCTGATGCTCCTAAAAACCCAGCTGTGTTAGGCTATGATGTAGCAGGAATAGTAGAAGCAGTAGGGAAAGATGTAAACCACGTAAGAGCTGGAGATCGAGTAACTGCTCTCACCCGATTTAACGGGTATGCTGAATATGTAAACACAGTGGGTTACGGCGTAAGTAAAATATCAGATGACATTCCCTTTGCAGAAGCCACGGCACTTTCTACTCAGGCATGTACAGCTTACTATTCTTTATGTGAGTGTGTACAGCTCCATCCAGATGATACTGTCCTGATCCATGCCGCCGCCGGAGGTGTCGGCTCTATAATGACGCAAATAGCCAAGCATAAAAAATGCAAAATCATCGGAACAGCGAGTTCTCTTAAACAGGAGTTTTTATTTTCTAATGGTGTAGATATCGCGATAGATTATAAGCAAGATGATTTTAAATCTGTTATCGAAAATAAGCTAGGAAAAAAATCTGTAGATTATGTTTTTGACAGTATCGGAGGAAAAACATTTAAAAAAGGAATGCAGTTACTTAAACCTACTGGAAAAATAATTACCTATGGAGCAGCCTCTCAAGTACAAGGAAGTAAGTCAGGTCTACTAAGCACTTTGCCCATGGCCTTGGGTTTTGGGATATTTTCTCCGATACAGTTGCTTATGCAATCGCATGCCATCATAGGAGTAAATATGCTGCGTGTTGCAGATTATAAACCAAAACTATTTAATCACGTCCTTACTAATGTGATCCGTATGACGGCAGAGGGGATTATAAAACCTGTCATCGCAAAATCTTTTAAGGCTGAGGAAATTGCAGCAGCACATGAATTTATAGAATCTAGAAAATCTATAGGAAAAGTAGTAGTAACCTGGTAAATCAGTGAAGTATAATTAATGATTTAGTTACACTGGTTATCGATGATCATCTCGTATTCTAGATAGAGCATCAAAAAATCTGGAAGGGTTCTACTTTTGATAAAATTCTTCTTGTACAATCCTAGAGTGTAAGGTGTAGTTTCTATCAAAAATGAAATTTAGTAATAGTTTTGTCCATGACTCATGATAGATAAGCGTATCATAATACTCAGGTGCCATTGCTCTTAACTTAGGTAAACGATTCCATGGAATAGATGGAAAATCATGATGCTCATTATGATAACCTACATTCATAGATAACTTATTAAGCCAGCCATAGTAACTATATGTTTCCTGATCATCCACTAAAGTAAAATGCTCCTGTATCCACCTCGCTCCGACAGGATGTAATCCCAAACCAAAAAACATAGATAGCAATAAATAGAAAAAAGCATTCCATCCAAAAAAGTAAATCAATATCACATCACATACGACTACCGTTATAAGGTTTATTATCACCCACTTATCTATAGTTTTTACTTTCTGGGTATACAGCGAACGGGTAACTTGTATCACCGGAAAAAAGGCAAGCCATATTGCTTTTTTTACAGGAGAATTTTTTACGATTCTTGCTTCCCATTCTAAAGGTAAATCTCCATCAAAATCATGATCACCCATGTGTGCATGATGCTTTAAATGATAATTTCTAAAAGCAAGTGCCCCAGGAAAAACATTAGGGATATCACATAAAACTCCGATACAACGGTTTATTGTTCGTGATTTAAATATAAGATTATGCGTAGCCTCATGGATAATTACATATAGGCAATGATTTGTAAATGCCCCTACAGCATATGCTGTTAATATCATTACCCACCAATACTCTAATCCTTTTAATCCAAAAAACATAGCTAACCCTAGCTGTAATGTAAGAATCAAAAGAAGTGCTACAAAAGTCCAAGGATTACGTCCTATTAGTTGAGTAACCTCAGGATGAGATTTTAATATCTGCCTACATCTGGATTTATGAGGTTCATCCTCTGCACGGGTAAAGAATGCTGGAATTACATCTTCTTTTATCATGAATAAAGTTTCCTACTAGTATATAATGCAAGCTACGATTTAAAAAATATTAGCTCTAAACGATCTCTACAAATCTTAAAACATGTCTGTAGATAACGATTTGATTTTATTTAGACAATAGCCTCTTTGCTATTTCTATATTGTTAAATTTCAGTTCGTTTAAGCTGATATTAAAAAATAGAGATGTTTCTCCAGAAGAGGCGATGATCTTTGCATAACCTATACCAGAACTCCAAGCTACTAAAGTAGCCACCATGGGTTCGATCTCTTCCTTTATACTACCATCTTCTTTTCCTCTTTGAATTTCTTTAGCAACTATTTTAAATGGTAAGGTTTGTAAATCCTCTGATTTCTTAAAAAACTCACTTTCTTTTATAGCTTCAGTCATCTTAAGTTTGCCGGATCTGATAATCGAGAAATGGTCCATCAAAGCCTCAGCGTAAAGCGTATTTTTCTCACAAAATTCCATAAAGTATTCTATCATACAAAGCGAGCTTACAAGACCAGTCTTGTCCTCATTTTCTTTTTTTATGCTATTATACCCTTCCACAAGAGATACTAATGCCTGATAAGTAATAGCAGCATATAGGTTTTCTTTACTCTGGAAATAAGTATAGAGTGTCACCTTGGTGATTCCGCATTCTGCAGCGATATCATCCATTTTTGCATTCTTAAATCCAAGTTTAGAAAAAACAGTCTCCGCCGTAGATATGATATGACTTTTCTTTAAAGCTCTTTTGGCTTCTTTCATAATATTTTTTAAGAATGGAAGGGTTACTTAAGTAAAACTATTAAGAATTTTCAGCTTCTAAGAGCGATAAGAACTTATTTTTGCACTACATAATAAAAGGTATGCAAAGTTTATTTCCGAGGCTTTTAGAAATACTAGATTTAAAGTCTATCTCTGACCAGCAATTTACAACTGGCAATCTATTTATAGGTAGCCCGCAAGTCTATGGAGGACAGGTACTTTCTCAAGCCATAATGGCTGCTGGTAAAACCATTGATTATACAGAGAAGCAATTACACTCATTACATGGATACTTTTTATCCCCTGGTAATAATGATCTCGATATCCGATATGAGGTAGAAAATATAAAGAACGGGAGAAGTTTTTCTACTCGTCGAGTACTCGCTAAGCAAAAAGATCGTACGATTTTCCTAGGGGCTTTATCCTATCATATAAAAGAAGAGGGACTTTCTCATCAGGCTAGCATGCCTAATGTAGCTCAGCCCGAATCTCTAACTCCCTTCTCTGATTTATTTGCTCAGTTTGCAGAAAAATTTAACGTAAAACCTAGAGGATTTTATTCGGCAGAAAGCCCTATCATTTTTCATCCTGTAGAATATTTTGATCCTTTTAATCCCGGTTTAAAACCACCTCGTACGCATGTCTGGTTTAAAACCAATGGCGATTTTAATCAAGCAGATGACCTCGTTCTGAAGCAAGCAATACTAGCTTATGTTTCAGATTTTTCTCTACTGATATCATCTCTTCTACCTCACAATGTATCCTTTTTCACGACACCGATGCGTATCGCTAGTCTAGATCACAGTATGTTTTTTCATAGAGATTTTGATCTGAGTGACTGGCATCTTTACGCAGTAGAAAGTACTAATGCCCAAAGCGGAAGAGCCTTTTGTCAAGGTAAAATTTTTAGTCGCAACGGTGTACTGGTAGCGTCTACAACTCAGGAAGGTCTGATCAGAAAAATGTAACTACTTTTACTATCGTTCAAAACGATAGCCGATCGTCACAAAAAAAGATCTACCATCTGATGGTATGATTCCAGGACCTGGATAGCCCGTAGCTCTTCTTGTAAAATAGGCTCGGTCCATCAGATTATTTACACCTCCTGTAAATTTTAACCCTCCACTATAATATGATAATGTAAAATCAGAAATATGATAAGCCGGTATCGGTCCTGTTATACCACTTTTTTTATCTTCGCTAATAGACAGAGGGGAATTCTGAACATCAGTAAATTGCTTAGAAAGAAAAGAAAACTGATATGTACATTCCAGCTTTTTATATCTGAGACTCACTCCAGATTTTAAATTGATTGTCGGAATAAATTCGACTTTTTTACCGACTACATTACTTAATTGAGATTGTAAATACTGAGAGAAAGTATAGGCCGTATTAAGATAAATATTTAGTTGATAATCTCTCCGATCTGGAAGAATCCAGCGAGCCAAATTTACATTTACTAAAGACTCTGTTCCTGCAATTAGTGCCGTTCCGATATTTTTTCTTTCACGGTTTGCTCGATTATTTAGGATGATTCCGATCCGATCCTGATAGAATATACTATAGACCGTAAGATCATAAGAAAGGACATTCCTGATCTTTCCTTTTACACCTAAATCCATCGTAAATCCCTTCTCGTCCGTAATATCAGGATCGACAATAAACGTAGGGCTCACCACACGTATATCACTAAAAGTTACGGATCTATAATTTTGAGAAATGTTTCCGATCAATTGTAATTGATCCGAATTTTTATAACTCATTCCTAGACCTAATAAAGCAAAATTTCTTGTAAAATCTCTATTATCACTAAGCTCATTATTTGCTATAGCATTACCTGCATTATCAAAAATAACTTGGTTATAATTTCCCTCCGACTGCGTCCTGATGTGTTCTAATCTGATACCCGGAATAATAGAAAACTTTTCACTGACATAAAAAATATTTTCCGAAAATATAGAGACATTTCGATTCGGAAAAAGGAAACTGGACTGGTTTGCATAATCTGGAAAATCAGCAGTTACTAAACTAAAATCAGCATCCTCATTACTTGTTCCTGCTCCCTGTATGGCAGTATTATTTGCCTTGTAATATTTAGTACCGATTAAAAAAACTGCCTTAGTTCCGGACAAGCGATATCTATTTAGATATTTTAGTTCGGCACCATGATTTTTAAACTTTCCTAAAATTAGATCACGAGGATTTATATAATTTCCATTCTGATCTTGCTCGTCCAGTGAGGTAATGGGATTTTGGTTTAGATCGATCGGATTACCTCTATACCCTACTGATTTACGATCCGCATCTAACCCAAAAATACTAAGAGACAATTTAGAGTGATCTGAAATCTTATGCTTTACATTAAAATTAAACAATCGCCAGTCTACTTTAAACCAGTTACGATCCCTGGTACTTTGTCTCGGATTGATCATAAATTGCTGATCCGTAAGACCGCCTGCTTGCTTTGCTAAATAAGTGAAGTAAGTAAACTCTGCTCCTATTTTTGTTTTCTCACTAAGGTGATAATCATAAGATAAAAATGCTGTGTGGGCTTTATATGCTGCATTTGCCCGATAGCCATTACCCTGCTTATAATTATAAAATCCATTGATAGCAGATTTACCTTTATTCCATCCGATAGCATTAAAAGTATTTAATAAACCATAAGAACCGACGGTCTGATTAGAGGTGATTTCTAAGTTTTTAAATCTGGGTGTTTTCCTGATTTTAAAATCTATCAACCCACCAAACTGAGTTCCATATTGCAAAGAACTAGCTCCCCTGACGATTTTTATTTCTGATAATGCCTCTGCAGGTGGGGTGTAATAACTCTCCGGATATCCGAGTAGATCTGCACTGATATCATAGTTGTTTTGGCGAGTATTAAAATTAGAAGTTCTATTAGGATCTAGTCCCCTTCCCCCGATATTTAACTGTATCCCACCATCGTTACCTTCGTAAATATTAAGACCAGCGACCTGCGCATATACTTGCCTTCCATTGTTTATCGCAAGGTTTCCTTTTACTAAATCTAAGATAACCACCTCTGTTTTTTTACCTGCATAAATGAATGTTTCCTCTATATCTTTTAGTTGCCTTACGGCGAATAATTCTTTTTTCTCCGCAATAATATCTATAGTTGATAATTCCTGACTTAGTGGTTTTAGATAAAATGTATGACTGGTGTTTTTATTTATAAATATAGAATCAGTATAAGACTGATATCCCTCGGTATACAATGTAAAATAATGATTACCTGTTATTAAACCATCTACTATCAAAAGTCCTTTTATGTCTGATTGAATAATTTTGTTACTACTGTGATGATAAATAGAAACACCTTTTATCACCTCCTCATTGTCAAAGTCGACAGCACTTGCCCTAAGACTAAACTCCTCTTGTGATAGAGTAGCTCCTAGGACCAGGACCATAAATGATATGAGCAAAACCAATCTACTCATCTAGTGGAATTAAAAAATTATTACACAGTGTGGTATAATCTACATTGATTAAATTTACCTCAGGATTTACAAAGGGTTGACTCTTCCTGCCATTTAATGAGACATAAGATTCTACATATACAGCAAGATTTTTATGACCTTGAGAGGAAAAATGTTTTCCTAGATACTTAGCGTACTGTAAAATAAAATCTGGCTGTGTCGCCATTTCTTTTTCCTGACGTGCAGTGAGAAAATCATCATTCCGTACATAAAATCTTTTTTGAGAAACAGTATCTACAATTCTAAAATTTGCGTAACCTGTTTTTTCCATCAGCATCACTCGCCATGCATATCGATATCCTCTTTCATGCCAAAATACATTTCCGTCATGCGTGAGATATCGCAAGGGTAAGGCTACCTGGAACATCATAAACACGCCTAGAAAAATCAAAAACAATTTGTTGTTTTTAGACATGTATGATTTACCGTTATCTATGTATACTAGTGCAGAAGGTAATGCTCTAGATATCGATTGTAAAACATTCGCGTGAAGCGAACTAGAAAAAAAAATTAACGTACTGAATATCATAATGTAGGGAAACATACCGATCGGAAACAATACAGCTGTCAATACATGGAACATAATTACGAGCATAAAAGCGGCTCCTCTCGTCCGTTTCCAGAGCAGAAAAAAAACAATCGACAGATCATAAATCGCTCCTCCCCAGCTAAATGCATAATGCATCCATTTCTGATCTAAGAGTGCACCAATGATGGGAATGTGTACCTTAGTCGGTAACCAAATAGTGAGTGGCATAGCTCTAATCATCCAGTCATAATTTAACTTAGCTAGACCTGCATAAATATATACTATAGCCAGCATCAGTTTTAGAATATCGATTTGCCAGCGAGAAATATAAGATGCTTTAATAATAGGATTACGACTAGAATCTATACTGCTGTTACAGTGAGCTGGCAACCATATGAGTATAAAACTTACTACAGATATAAAGTAATAATGATTTAAATAATTAGTCTTGTCTAATAATTCTATATACAGAAAGCTTAGAAAAAAAACGGTGATAGCTATGCGATATTTAAAACCGATTGCCACAAATAAAGCAGATAGCCCACAAATAAAAAACAGTAGATATGTCCCATTTCCTAAAACCTGCACCCACTCAAAACCATCGTACTTAAATAAAAAACTAGGATTAATATATAGCTCCTCTATCCATCCATTTAACCAAAATCGGATCATACTAAAACACATGACCAGCCCAAATAAAATACGAAAGACCACCAATGGGGCGGCCTTAGTTTTACTATTTATGTAAGATACGATATAGGAATTAAGATCAGTCTCCATCCGCATCTACAAAATCTACTTGGATGTTTAAAGCCTGCAACATATCTACTTTCATAAGTACAACTGCTTTTTGCAATTCGTCATAAGTAAGTAGCATTTTGCTATTATCATCTAACACCTGCTGCTGTAAACTCGGGTTTAAATCTGAGGCGAGTATTCTAGCACTTTGGAACTGTGCATTTATTAATGGAGCTATATTTTCTGACTGGTTCTCATTTGCAATATGTTCTAGGTATTGTTTTAAACTGGTGCCTACTGTGCTATTATCATAACTGACTCCATTAAAAAAATCCTCAACCGCGGATAGACCTAACAAAAAAAACTCTTTTGAATAAATATCAGCGTATGGTATCTCAGCAGATGTTGCTATCGGTGTACCAGAAAATATTCCTGCTGGTATTCCGATTTTTCCGGCTCGTAAAAACTTCTCATAGTAAAAAAGAAAATCATTTACCAGTTTATCTACAGAAGCCGTAGCCGATGATCCATCGTTTTCTACAAATGCATCTCGATAACCATTTTCCCAGTTGGTGACTACTCCGTTAGTGAGATCATACAATCTATCTATGAGATCATTTATATAGGTCTTATAATTTTCTTCTTGTAAACGAGATAGTAAAGCAAGATCATCTAAGCCCTGACCATAGAGTAAATAATCCAGCGCTGGATATCCCTGTGCATCAAAGTTAGACGGTAGTGCTAGGTTATAATCAGACGATTCTATATTGTTATTTATCTCTTCTATATTACTCGGAAAGATATTTGTAAAGTTCCTAAGACCTACTGCCTCTGCCTCACCGATATCAAAAATAGAGACCGCATGCCATTCGCGATAAGCGGATAAATAAGCTGACCTCATTGCTTCTAAACCAGCAAGTGTTCCTCCATTATAAAAATCATTTTTACGATCTCTGAGAGCTACTACTTGATCGAGATAAGAATCAAAGGCTGGAATAATCATAAGATCGGACCAGTCCTGTAACATCGCCTTCCTATTAAAAGTATCTTGTAATTCTGAAGACTGATCATCCCCACCACAAGAAATACTCATTAATATAACAAGAGAGCATATTACAAGATTAGTCGCTACGGATCTCATCTACTTTTACTTTTTAGTCTATATTTTATTGTGCTGCTTGAGCTACAGTAAAGGAAAATTTACCGGCTATATCCTCGGACATCTGATCTAATGTCGCTGCACTTATATCCCAAAATCCATTGCCCTCAGTCAGCTGATTTATAAATCCGTCTACTTCTGATTTTGTAAAATACGATGTATTACAATTAGGCACTCTGGTAAAACGCAGGCTGTATACAAACCCAAATCCCTCTGACAAATCATGGAATGCTCCTCCCATATCACCATTACTCAAAGCCACTTTTCCATTCTGTAAATAATATACAGCTCTGATCGCAATGACCATCGCTAACTTTTCTTTAAGTATCACTGCTTGCTCATCTCTCACTTCATAATCTCTCGCCACGATCGCTGCTCTCCCTAATTTAAATGCCTCAAAAATATCAGATGCTATACCCTCAAAATCACTATCTCCGTTTACACGTGACAAATATTTATTTAAAAAACTATCATCTCCTAGAGTCATCAGTGGGTCAGATGGGTCAGCAGAAAAACCAAACAAATATCCATATGCCTCATCCCACTTATGCTCCATAGTCGTGTATGACTCGCCGTCAGCTACTATACCGTTATTATTATCTTCTATATTACTATCTGCATCTAGCACAGCTGGACTGAGATAATTATTACAGATCTGATCTATCATCAGTGCTCCGATCAGTGATTTATTTACCGCCTGATTATATTCTAGGCCTTTGCTGTTTACATATCTTACAGAGGAACCATCAGCAATCTGACCTGCGGATCCTGCCTGAGCTAGATTATCCTTATTAGGAAAAACTTTTGAGACTTGTGCATCTATCCAAGTCTGGAAATCTGCTTTTATTTCTGCCGACTCCACGGTATTAGTGGAAAAAAAATCTGCGGATGCTGCTACTTTTGATTTTACACTTTTAGTAGAAGCATTTAGTTCTGGATCCTCATACGGATCAGCATCTCCACCTGCAGCCGTCTGATTAATAAACATCTCTGTCAGTGTAGTAGCATCCTGATTAAAACCACTCATCGCTTTTACCAGCTCGGTCGCCATACCGATACGAGCAGTCTGACCAGAAAAGGAAACACTAGAATTTCCAGATCTGGTAAACTCATAATTGAGAGGTGTTTCTATGGTCGTAGACTCGTCACTACAGGAAGTAAGTAGTACCGAAATGAGAAGAAAGCTAAGAAGGGTTCTAATATTCATATTTTATCACTATTCTTATTTAGATTAAATCTAAGGAAGCACAATATTAGGAAAAAAAATAAAATACGATGGTGTAAATAATTGGATTTTATCTGACAATTTTTGATTTGTTTTTAGAACCATTGGCTTAAAGCCAATGTCAACTCTGACTATCGTAAAAAACATATATTTTATTATGTAAATGATTATGAAATAAATGATTATCGTATAATTCGTTTACGGAAACTGGGTATCGACGAGGAATAAATTTACATTTGTAGCGATGAGTAAATTAAAAACAGCTCTAGCCTTTACAAAAAACGTATTTACTACTGGAGCTATCTTTGAGACCAGCCGTAAAGTAGAATTATCTATTACCTCTAAGCTCACGGATCAAGTAGACCTTGTAGTGGTAGAATATGGCATGGGCCATGGAAATATTACTAAGGAAATCCTAAATAAAATCAGTGCGGATTCTAAGGTGTATGCTTTTGAGGTGAATAAAGATTTTTGTGATTTAGTAGCGGAACAGATCGATGATCCTAGACTTACTATCGTAAACAAAGGTGCGGAAGACATAGATCAGGTCGTAGCAGAACAAGTTGATCATATCGTATCATCTATACCGTTTACGCTATTCTCTAAGGAAAAAACACAGCAGATTTTTGAAATATCATATAAAAAGCTAAAATCTGCAGGTAGTTTTAGCCAAGTACAGTATAGTAAGGTGATGAAAAAGAAGTTTGAAAAGTTCTTTGATCGTTTTGAGGAGCGTACAATCAGTAAATTACCACCAGAATTTATCTATCACTGCTATAAAAAGTAGAAAAATACCCTAAATATTTAGGCTTAGGTATTGCTAAACACTGGTATTTACGTGTATATTTGCAGTCCGTAAAAAAAATGAAAACTATTTTATGTTAATTATTAATGTTAAAGACGAGGAATCAATAGACAGAGCTCTTAAAAGATATAAGAGAAAGTTTAGAAATGTACGTCTTATCCAAGAGCTAAGAAAAAGAAAGCATTTTACAAAGCCTTCTGTCGAAAGAAGAAATCAGTTATTAAATGCTGAATATAGACTTAAGAATTACGGTAAGTAATTCTTTTAAGACTTGAGTCTTATCTTAGGGTATGCTTAGGTCCCATTCCAAAAATTAGAAGGAATTAGTACACCAACCGTATTGATTCCTTCTTTTTTGTATTTGTGGTTATAGGTTTCTGCCCGATGATTTACTTTTGAGATCCCGACGACTATCCCATAATCTTAAAATCAAAATCTCCAAATCAGTAATTTCATAAATGATCTGATAATTGCCCACCGTTTTTACTCTTATGTTTTGGACATTTGATTCCTTACCTATTTGAGGATAAGAATGTATAACTTGGATTTCTGCCTCGATTATGTTGTTTAATTTTCTAGCGTACTTTCTAGCATTTACCTTATTAAAGTAAAAGTTTAAAATTTGGGATAAATCTCTCTCTGCTTCTGGTGACCATCTTACTGACCTAACCATTCTCTAGTCTTAGTAAAAACATCCTTATTTGCTATTCCATTTTTTCTTACTGATTTACGAGCCTTTTCTATGTCTACTAATTGCTCCGAATTAAAAATGATTTTAGACTCTTCTTGTTCTAAATCTATAACATTTAAAACAGACTGCAGTATATTCTGGTCTTCTATGCTCTTTAGCTTTTCTAAAACAGCTTTTTTTAACGCAATTTTTGACATTCTTAAACTTTTAATAAAACTAAGGTATTTTTAAATTGATCACAAGAGTACCCTTCAATATTGTACTATCCCGTATTTTAAATCCACTATCCTCCTAATGGGATTAGGTAGATTTCAGCTCTCAAAATTTTTACTTTTGCGATGGTAATTTGCTTTGAGCATTGTTCAATGTTTTCATTGAAAAAAACGAACTAAAAATACTAGTCAAAAAAACTCCCTCTGGTCAAACCGTTTTTTGGCGAGTTGCCCTAAGCAAATACTTAGTGATTTACGCTCTAGCCTATCTCATATTATACTACTCTAAAATCACCTTAGCTGTATACACCCTAAGTTCTTTATTTTGTTTAGGCATATATTCTATATAATAAATTCCAGATGGATAATGACTAAGGTCTTTCTGATATGTATCTGTAAGTTGTATGATCTCCTTTTGGAAGATGGACTGTCCTCTGGCATCTACTATAGATAGGTATCCCTCTCGCTGATCTTCTGGCAGCTCGATTGTAAGTGGGCCCGTACTCGGATTAGGAAAAACCTTTAGATCTCGACGATAATACACCAGCTCTCCAAAAATAGAGACAATACTAGAATCGCACTTTTCCTCATCGTCTACTCGCCAGCGAGGAGAGTTAGGCCATCCTCCTCGAGCATTTGTAAATGGAAACTGTATTCCTTGTTGTACAAAGTCGCATGCTACTCCACGTTCGTTTGGTTTATTGATCACATGTACAGACTGCGTACTCGATCCTGATCTGATGTATATTCTGCA